>NZ_LLXS01000053.1:0-32452 GCF_001431585.1 Stenotrophomonas pictorum JCM 9942
GGATGAAGAACATGTACGGCAAGCAGGTGCGCGGGATCGAACGCAGCACCTTCCTGATCTCGCCCGACAGCACGCTGGTGCAGGAATGGCGCAAGGTCAAGGTCGCCGGCCATGCCGATGCCGTACTTGAAGCCCTGAAGGCCGCCCCGAGCAAGTGAGCCACCTGCCGTCCCCACCCGCCCCATCGCCCTGCCCCGCAGGTGCGATGGTGTGACCCTGCCCGCCACCAGGAATCGATGATGACCCGAGGCAAGCGCATCTACGTGCTGGACACCAACGTGCTGATGCACGATCCGACCGCGCTGTTCAAATTCGAGGAACATGATGTCTACCTGCCGATGCAGGTGATCGAGGAACTGGACAACAGCAAGAAGGGTACCACCGAGGCCAGCCGCAACGCCCGCCAGGTGAGCCGTTTCCTGGACGAGCTGATCGAGGCCGCCGGCATCGGCAGCGTGCAGGACGGGGTGCCACTGGACCGCCCAAAGAGCCTGCAGCTGCGCGGTGCGCAAAGTGCCGGCCGCCTGTACTTCCAGACCAGCCATTTCGACGCCGGCAAGAGCTTTGGCAAGGTCATCCCGGACAACGCCATCCTCGGCGCGATCCTCGTCTTGAGAGAGCAGCACCCGGATACGCCGGTGGTGTTCATCTCCAAGGACATCAACCTGCGCATCAAGGCCGCCATCGCCGGCATCGATTCGGAGGATTACGAGAACGACCGCGCGCTGGACGATTTCAGCCTGCTCTATACCGGCGCCACCCAGCTGCCGGAAGATTTCTGGAAGAAGCACAGCGACAACCTGCGCAGCTGGAGCGACAAGGGCCGTACCAGCTACGAGATCCTGGCCGCCGACGACGAGGACTGGCACCCCAACCAGTACGCCTACCTTCCGGGCGAGGATGAGGTCGAACTCAAGGTCACCCGGGTTGAAGGCGACGGTCGCATCATCCTCTCGCTGGTCAGTGATTTCCGCCACAGCGCGCATTCGGTATGGGGCATCAGCGCGCGCAACCGTGAGCAGAATTTCGCGCTCAACGCGTTGATGGACCCGGAGATCGATTTCGTGACCCTGCTCGGCACCGCCGGTACCGGCAAGACCCTGCTGGCGCTGGCGGCCGGCCTGGCGCAGACGCTGGACCAGCAACGCTACCGCGAGATCATCATGACCCGCGCCACGGTCAGCGTCGGCGAGGACATCGGCTTCCTGCCGGGCACCGAGGAAGAAAAGATGACGCCCTGGATGGGGGCGCTCACCGACAATCTGGAAGTGCTCACCCACAACCAGGACGGCGGCTCATGGGGCCGTGCGGCCACCAACGACCTGCTCGCCAGCCGCATCAAGATCCGCTCGTTGAACTTCATGCGCGGCCGCACTTTCCTGTCGCGCTACCTGATCTTGGACGAGGCGCAGAACCTCACGCCCAAACAGATGAAGACGCTGATCACCCGTGCCGGCCCCGGCACCAAGATCGTCTGCCTGGGCAATGTCGAACAGATCGATACACCGTATCTGACCGAAACCACCTCCGGCCTCACCTATGCGGTGGACCGCTTCAAGAACTGGCCGCACAGTGCGCACATCACCCTGCGTCGGGGCGAGCGTTCGCGCCTGGCCGATTATGCCTCGGAGGTCCTGTGAAACACCTGCACGTCCTGCTGTCGGCCTGCGCCGCTCTCGCACTGGCCGCATGTACTCCTTCCAACGTGAAACCGGGCGCTGTCGTGCCCACAGCGATCAAGGCCGGACAGTCCTGGGTGGTGACCCGGCCGGTGATCGCCGCGGAGGTGCTGGACACCTGCTCGCGTGACAGCCCCGCCAAACATGCCGGCGCCATTAGCGGTTACTGGGCCCCCAGCCGCGCCGATATCGAGACCCTGGAAAGCCAGCTCTCACGCCTGCAGCCGGAGGTTGCCGAACCGGCCCTGTCCAGCCGGCAATACGTGGGCTTCGAATCCGGCGGCAAGCGCCTGATCTACATCAACGCGTTCACCCTGCCGGACCACAGCAAGAGGGATCCGGCGCGCGAGGCCATACGCGCCTGCGATGGCGGCGACAGTTTCTGGGGCGCCGTCTACGATCCGCAGAGCGGCACCTTCTCCAGCGTCGAGCGCAACGGCCCGCCGCCGTCACCCTGAGGCGGCCACATGGGAATCCGCCTGCCGGTGTGGGTCTGGATCGGCGCTGTCGCGCTGTCCTGTGTGGCCGGCATGGTCAACGTGGCCGGCTTTCTGGGCTTTGAACACCAGGCTGTCAGCCACCTTACCGGCAGCACCAGCCAGCTGGGCATTGCGCTGGCACAAGGTCACTGGCGCCAGGTCGGGCACCTGTGGGGATTGCTGATCGCGTTCTCGCTGGGCGCCATGCTCAGTGGATTGATCATCCAGGACAGCACCCTGCAGATCGGGCGGCGCTACGGGGTTGCACTGGCACTTGAATCGGCACTGCTGCTGCTGGCCATTCCACTGTTCAAGCACCAACAGGTCTGGGGCGCCTGGGCAGCGGCAATGGCTTGCGGACTGCAAAATGCCATGGCCACCACGTTCAGCGGCGCGGTGGTACGCACCACCCATCTGAGCGGCATGTTCACCGATCTCGGCATCGGCCTGGGCCACCTGCTACGCGGACTGCCCCTGCCCATACGGCGCCTCACCCTGAGCGGCCTGATCATCAGCGGCTTCCTGAGTGGTGGCGTGATAGGTGCGTGGCTATTTGCGCGCTGGAAGTACGACGCCCTGCTTGCACCGGCCCTTCTGACCGGCGCTACCGGTATTGGCTATGTGCTGTATCGCCAATGGACGACACGCCAACGCGGCTGAGACATGTTTTCCGCAAACATTGCACAATCGTGCGCATGAGCCCTTCAACGCCGTTCTCCGCCCTGACCATCGCCGGCTCCGACTCCGGCGGCGGCGCAGGCATCCAGGCCGACCTCAAGGCCTTCGCCGCGCATCGCGTACACGGCCTCTCCGCCATCGCCGCACTCACCGCACAGAACACCCGCGGCGTTACCGCCGTGCATGTCCCGCCACTGGATTTCCTGCAGGCACAGATCGATGCCTGTTTCGACGACTTCGACATCCATGCAGTCAAACTGGGCATGCTGGCCAACGCCGAGGTCATCCATCTCGTTGCCGGCATACTGGAACAACGTCGCCCGCCACAGGTCGTGCTCGATCCGGTCATGATCGCCACCAGTGGTGCCAGGCTGCTGCAAGACAGCGCCTTGCAAGCCCTGCGCGAACGCCTGTTGCCATTGGCGACACTGATCACCCCCAATACGCCCGAAGCCGAGCTGCTGCTTGGCCGGCGCATCAACAACGCCGCCGACGCCGATGATGCGGCTGATGCACTGATCGGCATGGGCGCCAGCGCGGTCCTGCTCAAAGGTGGGCACCTGTTTGAAGGCAACCGCGTCATCGATCGCTACTTCGATGGCGTCACCCGCGAAGAATTCAGCCATGCGCGACTGCCGGTCGATGCCCATGGCACCGGCTGCACACTGGCCTCGTCCATCGCCGCGCAACTGTGCTGCGGCCTGTCGATGCCCAACGCCTGCGAAGCGGCAATCGACTACATCGCGCGCGGCCTGCAGGGCGGCTATCGGCCCGGCCACAGCGAAGTCATGGTGCTCGATCACTTCGGCGCCGCGCGCACGGCATGAACGCTACAGCGCGAGTGTCCATCACCAGCGCCGACGGACACCAGTTCGAGCTGCTGAGCCATGTACCCGAGCAGGCAACGGCCAGCCTGCTGTGGTTGCCTGCCCTCGGCATCGCCGCACGCCACTACCAGCCCTTCGCCGACGCCCTGGCTGCCAAGGGCATTGCCGTATTTCTGCACGAATGGCGCGGCAATGGCAGCAGCAGCCTTCGCCCGAATCGCCATCATGACTGGGGCTATAAAGAACTGTTGCAGTACGATCTGCCGGCGGCCGAGGCCGCCATTTACGCCACAATCCCCGGCCGCCCATTCCGCCTGGGTGGACACAGCCTCGGCGGCCAACTGGGCTGCTGTTACGCCGGGCTGCGCACCGGAGATCTGGATGCACTGTGGCTCATCGCCAGCGGCACACCGTGGTGGCGCAGCTTTCCCGCACCGCGCCGCTACCTGCTGCCATTGGCCTATCGGTTCCTGCCATGGTTGGCGCAGCGCCTGGGCGCACTGCCCGGCCGCCGGGTCGGCTTCGGCGGCACCGAGGCACGCGGTCTGATCCATGACTGGGCGCGCGTCGGCCTGAGCAACCACTACGCCGCGCGCGATCTGGCCAACGACCTGGAAGCGGGCATGCGCACCGTCTCGACCCCGGTCTCGGCGATCGTCTTCAATCGTGACTGGCTGGCTCCTGCCGGTTCGATGCAGCAGCTGCTGGCGAAGATGCCCGCATCCAAGCCCATGCTGCATGTGCTGTCATCACAGCAACTGGGCACCAGGGCAGATCACTTCCACTGGATGAAAACACCGCAACAGGTCGCCGCCACCCTGCTCCGTCACAATGATTAAGAAAATTTCACAAAAGCATTGACGCACACGCAGCATATCCGCATAATCTCGCTCCTGACGACGGGCCCGTAGCTCAGTTGGATAGAGTACCTGGCTACGAACCAGGCGGTCGGGAGTTCGAATCTCTCCGGGCCCACCACGTCAGAAATCGGAACCAGCTTCCGCAGCTTCAAACCAGAATAATGTAAAGCGCGCCCGTAGCTCAGTTGGATAGAGTACCTGGCTACGAACCAGGCGGTCGGGAGTTCGAATCTCTCCGGGCGCACCATTACATTATGAAAACAGCAGGCATAGCCTGCTGTTTTTGCATGCGCGCTATCCACCATTGCACAAGCGCAGATCAAACTGCTGCACGGAAGCCGCAGGGATAATGCCCCGATCGCCTCTATGCAACCCAAGACAACGCGCGCATGACACGCCCCACAATCCCGCCCCACCGCAGACAGCACGGCGCGATGAATTCTTGCCGCACCCAGCAACCGTCTTCCGGCCCGGCGTAGTGACAGTGACCAGAACCCCACACCATTGTCCAAGCACAACAGGAAGCGGATCGGCATCCGACGCAGCGTGCCGAGCCGAGTGGACAGCGCTCTCTCCAAGGCCGCGCCGGCAGCAATGACTGTCACCCAAAAACGACTGCGCGCGGAACCTCCATAGTTATTGTGCAGGAGCTGCGTGAACTCGCCCTGATCGACACCAGCTCAAAGGGCGGCAGCACCGTGACTACCGACGCAATGGTCGAACGAGCGCAGATGGCGCTCACTGGACGCGATAGGCTCGGGCCAGAATATGCCAACGACGCTAAGCGCACGACGCATGAAGAGCGCAGAGACATGCTGGCAGCACTCAGTGCCGCCATGCAGGCCACCAGCACTGAAGTGGGGGGGCGTGAGCCGCTGGCAGCCCAACTCCACAACCCCTATCGATGTCGAGGTGGAGACGAAGATTGACGACGACAAGGGTGAGCGCAGTATGCAGACCCTGAAAGCCTAGCCGCACACACCAGAAGCCCGGGTTCTGTGGCCCGTTCCAGACGAGTCAGTGCACATCGACTACACGCAGACTCACTGGCACCACAAGCACCCCACCAGCCACGGCGCGGGAGTGTCCGATGCGCAACTGCAACTCCTACCAGCGCCCGCGACCAGAGCAGGCAACCCCAAGGCCGGCAGCCGTGGCCGCGACTCGATCTGCACTGTGTGCGTGAACGACCGGCGCCGGCTCCGCGCTCCCTGCCCGCCCTGCCACCTGACCCCGAGAAGGTCCAGATCAACAACGCTGCCGCGCTTTGGTTCGGGCCCGTGCGGCCGCAGCCGAGGCATGCGGCATGAGTGCAGACCAAGCAAAGCCCACCGCCCGTGCGTTCCTCGCCGACTGCCTTGCACGCCGGCATGGCCATGGCTTCTGGTTCTCGTTCCGCCATGCACAGAGCGCTCGCCGCCGGGCCGCGCAGTCGTCGGCAGCTCTGGCGCCCGAGGCGGGACAGCCGCCGCAGATGGAGCTGTTCCCATGAACCGGCAGCTCTTCACCAAGCCAGCCAAGCGCATGAAGCAGCCGCCCAAGGACCCACTGCGCGAGCAGCTGGCCACCGCGGCCAACGAGATCATCCGGCTGCGCGCCGAGAACGAACACATGAATCAACGAATGGAGAGCCCCCCGGGAGGCGCTGGAAGGAGAGAGTCATGGCTGAGGAAATCGCGCTACTGCCGCTGAAAGAGGTGAAGCTCTGCGCCGGCCTGAGCACCGCAACGGTCTATCGCATGATGGCGAAGGATGCATTCCCGAAGCCGCGCAAGATCGGCGCTAAGTAGCTCTGGTTCTCGCCGGAAATTGATGCCTCCATCCTGGCGATTGCCGCAGGCAATGCATGGTCCCCAAACATGGGGCAAAACATGGGGCAGGACCTTGCGGCATGAAAAAAGCCGCTGTAATCAGCGGCTTAGTTCAACACTTGGCGGAGTGAGAGGGATTCGAACCCTCGATAGAGCTTTTGACCCTATACTCCCTTAGCAGGGGAGCCCCTTCGGCCTCTCGGGCATCACTCCGTTCTTATTGCCCGGTTACTTATTCAGTAGCGGGGCGCGAAGAATAACGTTTATCGGGGTGAAAGGTAAACCCTTATTCCGAAGTTTCTTCACTTCCGGAAGCAGCGGGCTCGTCACCGCGCTGGATACGCTGGAAAATCTCCTCACGGTGCACCGCCACATCCTTCGGAGCGGTGATACCGATACGTACCTGGTTGCCCTTGACGCCGAGCACGGTCACGCTGACCGAGTCGCCGATCATCAAGGTTTCGCCTACACGGCGAGTCAGGATCAACATTTTTGCGAATCTCCATGGAACCGGATGGATTCCCACCGGCATTGGCGCGCTGCAGCGTGCGCCCCACGACAAAGGGAAAAGACTGCCCAATGTTAACTGCAGGGCGCGCGTACCTTCAAGGCAGAAAGCTTTTCACATTCAGGCCAAATGCGGCTTGGCCCAGGCCAACACACCATCAAGTGCTGCAACAAGCTGGGGACCATCCTCACCCCCGCCTTGAGCCATATCCGGGCGACCGCCGCCCTTACCTCCGATCTGACCCGCAACGTAGGACACCAGTTCACCGGCCTTGACCCTGCCCATTGCAGATCCGTTCACACCCGCGACCAGAGCGGCCTTCCCATCCTGCACGCCCGCCAGCAGGATCACCGCATCGCCCAGCTGCTGCTTGAGGCGGTCAACGGCTTCACGCAACGCCTTGGCGTCAAACCCCTCCAGCCGCGCCACCAGCACCTTCACACCGCCGACATCGACCGCTGCCGAACCCAGGTCAGCAGTCGCACCGGATGCCACCTTGGCCTTGAGCGATTCCAGCTCACGCTCCAGCTTCTTCTGGCGCTCGCCGAGCTGGCGGATTTTCTCGACAACATCCGCCTCGCTACCGCCGAGCAACTGCGCCGCCTGCTGCAATCGCGACTCTTCCTCGGCCACATAGTCCAGCGCACCCTGCCCGGTAACCGCCTCGATACGACGAACGCCAGAGGAAACACCGCCCTCGGAGGTGATCTTGAACAAGCCGATATCACCGGTGCGTGAAACATGGGTGCCACCGCAGAGCTCGGTGGAGTACTCACCCATCTTCAGCACCCGCACGTTTTCGCCGTATTTCTCGCCGAACAGCGCCATGGCACCGAAATCCAGCGCCTCCTGCATGCCCATGTGATGCACTTCAGCCGCGTTGTTGGCACGCACCTGCTCATTGACCTTGCGCTCAATCAGCGCAACGTCCTCAGCGCTGATCGGCTGGAAGTGCGAGAAGTCAAAACGCAGACGATCCGGCGCCACCAGCGAGCCCTTCTGCTGCACATGGGTGCCCAGCACCTCGCGCAGCGCGGCATGCAGCAGATGGGTGGCCGAGTGGTTGAGGATCGTGGCACTGCGACGCTGGCCATCGACCTGACCCGACAGCACCTGACCCACGCGCAGCGCGCCCTCGCCGATCTTGCCGACATGGCCGTGGAACTGGCCGGCGAACTTCTGCGTATCCGCTACCTCGACACGCACGCCGTCAGCGGACAGCAGACCGGTATCACCGACCTGGCCACCGGATTCGGCGTAGAACGGTGTCTGCGCCGTGAACACGATGACCTCGTCGCCCACCTGCGCGGACTGGACCGGAACGCCGTCCTTGAGGATGGCGACCACGCTCAAGCCATCGGCCTGCAAGCGCTCGTAACCGAGGAAGGCCGTCGGCTCAAGGCTGGCCACCAGCTCTGCCGACAGGGTTACGCCACCGCCGAACTTGCCGGCAGCCCGCGCGGTTTCGCGCTGGTGCTCCATCGAGGCTTCGAAGCCCTCCATATCCACCGTCATACCGCGCTCGCGCGCGATGTCGGCGGTCAGGTCGACCGGAAAACCGTAGGTGTCATACAGACGGAAGGCATCCACGCCGGGGATCACGCCGTCGGTCACCTTGGCGGCCAAGTCGTCGAAAATCTTCATGCCCGAGTCCAGCGTCTCGGCGAAGCGCTCTTCCTCGGCCTGCAATGCACGCACAACCGTATCGGCCTGCGCCGGCAACTCGGGATAGGCCTCGCCCATCTGCTCGACCAGCGTCGGCACCAGCTTGCTGAAGAACGGCTGGCGTACCCCCAGCATCCAGCCATGGCGCAGCGCACGGCGGATGATCCGGCGCAGGACATAACCACGACCCTCGTTCGACGGCAGTACGCCATCGACGATCAGGAACGAACAGGCACGGATGTGATCGGCGATAACGCGCAGCGACTTGTTCTCCAGATCAGCCATACCGGTCAGCTCACTGGCCTTGCGGATCAGCGCCTGGAACAGGTCGATCTCGTAATTGGTATGCACGTGCTGCAGGATCGCCGCCAGGCGCTCAAGACCCATACCGGTGTCCACGCATGGCGCCGGCAGTGGCACCAGGGTGCCGTCCGGCTGGCGATCGAACTGCATGAAGACGTTGTTCCAGATCTCGATATAGCGGTCACCATCTTCATCTGGCGAGCCTGGCGGGCCACCGGCAATGTGCTCGCCGTGATCGTAGAAGATTTCGGTACAGGGGCCACACGGACCGGTATCGGCCATCTGCCAGAAATTGTCCGACGCGTACGGCGCTCCCTTGTTGTCGCCGATGCGCACGATGCGCTCCGGCGGCAGGCCGATCATCTTGTTCCACAGCTCGTACGACTCGTCGTCGGTGTGGTAGACGGTAACCAGCAGGCGTTCCGGCGCCAGCCCCCATACCTTGGTCAGCAACTCCCACGACCAGGCGATGGCCTCCTTCTTGAAGTAATCGCCGAAGGACCAGTTGCCGAGCATTTCAAAGAACGTGTGATGGCGGGCGGTATAGCCGACCGAATCAAGATCGTTGTGCTTGCCGCCAGCACGCAGGCACCGCTGGACGTCGGCTGCGCGCACATAGCTGCGCTTTTCAGCCCCCAGGAACACGTCCTTGAACTGCACCATGCCGGAGTTGGTGAACAGCAGGGTCGGGTCGTTGCCCGGCACCAGGGGTGCGGAGGGCACGATCGTGTGCCCCTTGGACTTGAAGAATTCCAGGAAGTCGGCGCGGATCTGGGAAGTGGTGAATTTGGCAGGATTATTCATTGGGGACTGGCAATAAGCGGGCTAGCGGGTCCCGATCGCCCCAAGGGCGCGGGAATTCGGGACAACCGAAACCCTGAAAGGGTATCAGGCCCAGCGCGCTCAGTCCTCAGCGTCGTATCGGGTCGCACTGCGGATGCAGCTGCCGTCAAACCCACGCCGCGCCAGCAGGTCCGCCGCCTTGCGTCGCTGAGCAAGCTCCTGCGGCCCATCCGGCCCGAACCGGCGGCACACCAGCTCACGCGCTCTCTCGGCCCAATCACCCTCGAATGTTGCCAGCGCAGCCTCGATCGCATCTGCATCCAAGCCATGCGTTCCCAGCTCCGCGCGGATATGCAGCGGTCCATAGCCGCCGTTTGAGCGATTGCGCACGACCGATTCGGCAAATCGCGCGTCATTCTGCCAACCTTCATCGGCCAGCCGCGACACCGCAACGTCCACAGCCTCGGCATCAAGCCCGCGCGCCTTCAGCTTGCGCGCAAGTTCTTTGCGCGAGTGCTCCCGCCGCACCAGCAAACCCAGTGCCCGCTGCAGCGGGGTCTGCTCCCGCCGCCTGCCCGGCTTGGCCGGGCCGTCATCCCTATCACTCATCTGATCTGCTGCCTTTCAGGGTGGCGCCATCCATGGCATCCCTGCTGGATTCAATACCGCAAGGGCGGGACGACGTCACTGACGATGCGCCGCCCGCCCTGCGGAAAATCAATCCTCGCCGTCGCTGTCACCTTCCTCGCGTGCAGCTTCCGCCGGCTGGAACTTCTCGCGCAGCTCTGCCTCAAGACGAGCCGCCACCTGCGGATTGTCACGCAGATAGCCGCGGGCGTTGTCCTTGCCCTGACCAATGCGTTCGTCGCCATAGCTGTACCAGGCGCCCGCCTTGTCCACCAGCTTGGCCTCCACGCCCATGTCGATCAGCTCGCCTTCACGGCTGATGCCTTCGCCATACAGGATCTCCGTGATGACTTGCTTGAAGGGGGGCGCCAGCTTGTTCTTCACAACCTTGATCTTGGTCTGGTTGCCGATGATCTCATCGCCCTTCTTGATCGCACCGATACGGCGGATATCCAGCCGCACCGAGGCATAGAATTTCAGCGCGTTGCCGCCGGTGGTCACCTCGGGACTCTGGCCCGGCATCATCACACCGATTTTCATGCGCAACTGGTTGATGAAGACCACCAGCGTGTTGGAGCGCTTGATGTTGCCGGTCAGCTTGCGCAGCGCCTGGCTCATCAGGCGGGCCTGCAGACCCGGCAGCTGGTCACCCATCTCGCCTTCGATTTCCGCCTTGGGGGTCAGCGCAGCCACCGAATCGATCACCACGATATCGACCGAACCCGAGCGCACCAGCATGTCGGCGATTTCCAGCGCCTGTTCACCCGTATCCGGCTGCGACAGCAGCAGATCGTCAACATTCACCCCCAGCTTGGCTGCATAGATCGGGTCCAGCGCATGCTCGGCGTCAATGAAGGCGGCCGTGCCGCCCAGCTTCTGGCATTCGGCAATTGCCTGCAGCGTCAGGGTGGTCTTGCCGGAGGATTCCGGACCATAGATCTCGACCACACGCCCCTTGGGCAAGCCACCGATCCCCAGTGCGATATCCAGCATCAACGAACCGGTCGGGATCGCCTCGACGGGCTCGACCACGCGATCCCCCATGCGCATCACCGAGCCCTTGCCGAACTGCTTCTCGATCTGGCTCAGTGCGGCGGAGAGCGCGCGCTTCTTGTTCTCGTCCATCGGGTTCGTCCTCGTCGTTGATTTCGTTGATTTAGCTGATTTCGTCATGGGTCCACTTTAGCGCTGCCACATCGCACAGGCTGAGATTGCGTGCGACAGGGCAAATTATCTGGCCGGCCAGCATACCGGCAGCAGCGGATACCGCCTTAGCCCGTAGGAAAAACACACCTTCATGGCGGCGAAAAACATCCGGCTTACCGGTTGGGCCGCAGCAGGCCGCAGTAAAGCCCCTCGATCGCGAAGTCCTGGTCAGGCTGCACTTCGATGGGCGCATAGTCCGGGTTGCGCGGCAGCAGCCGGATCCGGTCCTTGCCGATCTTGAGCAGCTTGACGGTGATCTCGTCATCGATCCGCGCCACCACGATCTGACCGGTTCGGGCGTCGCGGGTACGGTGTACGCCGATCAGGTCGCCATTGAAGATGCCTTCATCGACCATCGAATCGCCCTGCACTTTCAGCAGGTAATCCGGCGCAGGCGAGAAGAACACCCTGTCCAGCACCACAAAATCGTCCGAGCCGATGTCGGCGCCAATCGGGAGCCCCGCCGCGACCCGGCCAAGCACCGGCAGACGCAGCACCTGTTCCTGGGCCGCGCTCACCAGAGGCAACGCCGGATCTTCTGCAGCCGGGCGCACCAGCCGGATCCCCCGCGCCCGTCCCGGCACACGCTCGATGGCACCGGCAGCTTCCAGCGCCTCCAGGTGGTACTGCGCCGAGCGCACGCCCTTGAAGCCGAACGCCCGGGCGATCTCGGTCTGTGACGGCGGTACGCCCTCCGCCTCGATCCGCTGTGCGATCAAATCGAGGATGGCCTGCTGGGTATCGGTCAGATTCATGGTTAGTAGTATTGCTACTAACAAACACGCCCGTCAATACCCCCGGTCACCAACGGCTACCCCATGAAGCTACAGCGTCTCCAGCCCGATCAGCGCCGCGGCAACGGTCTGCCGGCGCACCGCGTCGCGGTCCCCATCGAAATGGAACAGCTCGGCGCGGGTATAGCCGCCACGGCGCTTCCAGCCGATCCAGACCGTTCCGACCGGTTTGTCCTCACTGCCGCCGCCGGGCCCGGCAATGCCGGTGACCGCGACCGCAATGCTGGCACCGGACCGCACCAGCGCGCCCGAGACCATTTCAATCACCGTTTCGCGACTGACCGCACCATGGACCTCCAATGTCTGCGGACTGACTCCCAGCAACGCCTGCTTGGCCTCGTAGCTGTAAGCCACCATCCCGCTGTCGAACCAGTCCGAGGAGCCGGAGACGCCGGTCATCGCCTTGGCGATCCAGCCTCCGGTACAGCTTTCAGCAGTGACGACGTGATCGCGCACAGCACGCAGCCGCTCGCCCAGCCGGGCAGCGAGTTGATCGAGTTCGTGGTCGGTAAGAGCGGCCATGGAAATTCCTGGAGGGAGGCCGCTGCGTTGTAGCGCATTTCCACGCCACATGCATTGCTGATGGGTGGTAACGCCGGATAAGACAAAGGGTCGCTGAGCGACCCTTTGCCATTCATCTATCCCGTGGAAAGCGACTCACCATTCCGGCTCGGCCTCGGGCAACAACGCCCGGATCACCGCACCATCACGGCCACCGGCCAGCTTCTCGGCCTCGGCGATGGGGATATCCACCTCGACCAGCCACCCTTCTTCGTCGGCCTGCTCGCTGCGGACGACTTCCAGCTCATGCAGACGCGAACGCAAGCGTCCAGCGCTGGGCGGAATACGCACGGTGCCAGTCACATGCTGCAGACCCAGGCGTTTGCCGAGCACCGATTGCAGCAGCTCCAGGCCTCGCCCGTCACGCGCTGAAATCCACACCCGCTCGCGCCGCGACTCGTCCGGAACGCCGTCCTGTGCGTCATGACGCACCTCGGCCCCTTCGATGCGATCGATCTTGTTGAAGACCAGCAGCTGCGGCAGATCCCCGGCCCCTACCGCCTCAAGCACTTCATCGACCTGCGCGATCCGATCTTCCCGCAGTGGATCAGCCGCATCCACCAGATGCAGCAGGAAGTCGGCCTCACGTGCCTCGGACAACGTGGAGCGGAACGCGGCCACCAGATCATGCGGCAGGTCGCGGACGAAGCCCACGGTGTCGGCCAGCATCGCGCTGCCACCCGGGAGCGCGATGCGCCGCACCGTGGGATCCAGCGTGGCGAACAGCTGATCGGCGGCGTAGGCTTCGGCACCGGTCAAGGCATTGAACAAGGTCGACTTGCCGGCGTTGGTGTAGCCCACCAGTGCGATGCGTGGCAACTCGCTGCGCACGCGCGCACGACGCATCTGGGTGCGCTGCACTTCGACTTTTTCCAGGCGCTTCTGCAGCTGTTCCACGCGTTTTTGCAGCAGACGGCGGTCGGTTTCCAGCTGCGTTTCGCCCGGGCCGCGCAGGCCGATGGAACCACCACGCTGTCGCTCCAGGTGGGTCCAGCCGCGCACCAGACGCGTGGCCAGATGACGCAACTGGGCCAGCTCGACCTGCAGTTTGCCTTCATGGCTGTGCGCACGCTGGGCGAAGATATCCAGGATCAGGCCAGTACGGTCGATCACCCGGCGCTCCAGGAAGCGCTCCAGGTTGCGCTCCTGCACCGGGCTGAGCTGATGGTTGACCAGCACCAGATCCGCACCGGTGGCATCGGCCGCGGCCTTGACCTCATCCAGCTTGCCGCTGCCGATCAAGGTGGAGGGATTGGGGCGATCCATACGCGCGGTGATGGTCGCGGCGATACTGGCACCCGCCGAACGGGCCAGATCGGTGAACTCTTCCAGCACATCCTCTTCCAGCCGCCCACTGTGCGGTTGGATCAACAGTGCGTGCTCGCCCTTCTTGGAACGGTCAAACACGCGCCACGTCCTTCTTACTCGCTGTCGTTGTCGTCATCGCCTGCCTGACTGCCCTCACCGGATTGCACATAACCACCGCCCGGCCCCACACGCACGTTGCGCGCTGGAACCACGGTGGAAATGGCGTGCTTGTAGACCATCTGGCTGACGGTATTGCGCAGCAGCACCACGAACTGGTCAAACGATTCGATCGTGCCCTGCAGTTTGATGCCATTGACCAGGTACACCGACACCGGCACGCGCTCGCGGCGCAGTGCATTCAGAAACGGGTCCTGCAAAGACTGTCCTTTGGACATCGTCCACTCCTCGTTATTGTTTTTATGGTCCGGACCGAAAGCGCCCCCTGCCTGTCCGGAACGGTGATGGTACACCGGCCGGCGCCTTCTCACCTTCCCAGAAACAGTGAGACCGCGTTCCGCAAACCGGGCATATCGCTCGCCGGGTCATACCAGCGCGCATCCAGCTCACCACGCAACCAGGTCAGCTGGCGCTTGGCCAGCTGGCGCGTGGCGAAAATGGCCTTGTCGCGGAATTCCATCGCACTGCCCTGCCCCTCCAGGAACTGCCAGGCCTGCCGGTAACCCACCGCCCGTATTGCAGGAAGATCCAGGGGCGCGGCTACCCGCGCCATCTGCGGCAAGGCCCGCAAGCGCCGCACCTCGTCCAGAAAGCCCTGCTCCAGCATCAGGTCGAAGCGCCTTTCGATGCACTGGTGCAACACCGCGCGGTCGGCCGGAGCGAGTACCAGCTTGAGCACGCGCGCCGGCAGGCGGGCGATACCTGGCAGCGCCTGCCAATGACTGATCGGCTTGCCGGTGAGGCGGAACACCTCCAGCGCCCGCTGAATGCGCTGCGGGTCGGTCGCATGGATGCGCTTGGCGGCTAGCGGATCGACCTTCGCCAGTTGCGTATGCAGGGCCGGCCAGCCGACCACCGCCGCCTCGGCTGTGATCTGCGCGCGGATCGCCGGATCGGCCTGCGGCATCGGCGACAGGCCCTGCAGCAACGCACGGAAATACAGCCCGGTGCCGCCAGCCAGGATCGGCAAGCGGCCGCGGGCCGCGATAGCGCGCACCGCCGCCGCTGCGTCGCTGGCGAACTCCGCCGCCGAATAGGTTTCCCATGGATCGCGCAGATCCAGCAGGTGATGCGCAATGCCCGCGCGCTCCTCCAGGTCCGGCTTGGCCGCACCGATTTCCAGCCCGCGATACACCAGCGCCGAGTCGACGCTGACGATCTCTCCGTCGTAGGCCTTGGCCAGCGCGATCGCCGCAGCGGTCTTGCCCGACGCGGTCGGCCCCATCAGCGCGATCGCCAACGGTCGTTGATCGCTGCCCATCAATCCTCGTCCGGCCAGCGCGGCAGTGACGGCGTGTCGGCGCGCGGCGCCGGTATAGCATCGACCGCCGCCAGCACCTTGAGCGCGTCCACCGTGGCGGCCACGTCGTGCACGCGTACGATCTTCGCACCACGCTGCACGGCCAGAAGATGTGCCGCGACCGAACCGGCGACACGCTCGCACGCCACCGTGCGCCCGGTCACCTCACCGATGCACCGCTTGCGCGAAAACCCGGCCAGCAGTGGAACACCCAGCGCCAGCAGACGCTCCTGCGCGGCCAGCAGAGTGAAATTCTGCGCGGTGTCCTTGTTGAAACCGTAACCGGGATCGATCACCAACCGCTTGCGCGCGATCCCGGCCATCTCCGCGGCGAACACCCGCTCGGCGAGAAACCGCTGCACGTCGCCGGCGATCTCGTCATAGCAGTGCGTCGCGCCCGCATCGTAAGGGCCGCCAACCGCATGCATCAGCACCACGGCCGCACCCGAGTTCGCCAGCACCTCAAGCGCGCCCGGCTGCCGCAGCGCCTGCACGTCATTGACCATGCCGGCACCGGCCGCCAACGCAGCCCGCATCACGTCCGGTTTGAACGTGTCCACGCTGATCGGCACAGCCACGCGTGCCGCCAATGCTTCGATCACCGGCGCGACGCGGTCGATCTCCTCCTGCACCGACACCTGGGCCGCACCGGGACGCGTGGACTCGCCACCGACGTCGAGCAGGTCCGCCCCCTGCTCCACCAGCGCAAGGCCGTGGGCGATTGCCGCGGCCGCATCAAAATGCTGGCCACCGTCTGAAAACGAGTCCGGCGTGACGTTGACGATGCCCATCACCCGGGGCCGGTCCAGGCGCAACAGACGGCCGTTGCAATCCAGCTGGGGAGCCAGGTCGAACATCAGCGTTTGCTCCGCGCGCGCAGCTTGCTGCCAATAAAGCTCAGCACCACCCCCAGCACGACGCCGACAAAAATACCGGTCAGGTAGTTGCCGGTCTTCACTCCGAACGCGACACCGGCCACGGTGGCGATGATCATTTCCGGAAGATGCGTGGGAGGTGGGGGGGGCGTCGAAGGCGTGTTCATGCGGAAGTACCGGAAGACTGGATGGCGCCTATTCTCGCCCAGCGCCGCGATCGCCGCATACGGAAACGGGCCGGAAAACCGGCCCGTTTCGTTGCAGATCGCACTATCAATCAGTGCTGGCTGGCGGGATCGCTGGTGATCGGCGCAACCGGGCTCTGCGCGTCGCCGCCCTTGTCATCACCGGTCGGTCCGTTGCCGCCGCCCTTTTCCACCCATCCGGCGGGCGGCGAAGGCTTGCGGCCCTCCATGATCGCCTTGACCTGCTCGGCATCGATGGTTTCCCAGTCCAGCAGCGCGACGGTCATCGCCTCGACGATGTCGCGCTTTTCCTCCAGGATGCTGCGCGCTACCGCGTACTGCTGGTCCAGGATGCGACGGATCTCCGCGTCCACCTTCTGCTGGGTGGCCTCGGAAATGGTCTTGCTGTGCATGCCGTAGCCAGCTTCCTCGTCGGCGTAGACCATGGTGCCCATCACATCGGACATGCCGTACTTGGTGACCATGCCGCGCGCCAGTTTGGTGGCACGTTCGAAGTCATTGGACGCGCCGGTGGACATCTCGCCCACAAACAACTCCTCGGCGATACGGCCACCAAACAGGATCGCCAGCTCTTCCAGCATGCGATCGCGGTACTTGCTGATGTGGTCGTGCTCGGGCAACTGCCAGGTCACGCCCAATGCCCAGCCGCGCGGCATGATGGTGACCTTGTGCACCGGGTCGGCCTTGGGCAACGACATGGCGACAACGGCGTGGCCGGACTCGTGGTAAGCGGTGTTGCGACGCTCATCCTCGCGCATGACCATGCTGCGGCGCTCAGGACCCATGTAGATCTTGTCCTTGGCGTCCTCGAAGTCCTTCATGTCGACTTCCTGCTTGTTGCGACGAGCCGCAAACAGGGCGCCTTCATTGATCAGGTTGGCCAGATCGGCACCGGAAAAACCCGGAGTACCGCGTGCCAGCACTTCCGGACGCACGTCATCGGCGGCCGGCACCTTGCGCAGGTGCACGCGCAGGATCTGCTCGCGGCCCTTGATGTCCGGCAGGCCAACCATCACCTGGCGGTCGAAACGGCCCGGACGCAGCAGCGCCTTGTCCAGCACGTCCGGACGGTTGGTCGCGGCGATCACGATGACGCCTTCACCGCCCTCGAAGCCGTCCATTTCGACCAGCATCTGGTTCAGGGTCTGCTCGCGCTCGTCGTGGCCACCGCCCATACCCGAACCGCGGTGACGGCCCACGGCATCGATTTCGTCGATGAAGATGATGCACGGCGCGTGCTTCTTGGCCTGCTCGAACATGTCGCGCACGCGGCTGGCGCCGACGCCGACGAACATCTCGACAAAGTCGGAACCGGAGATGGCGAAAAACGGCACCTTGGCCTCGCCGGCGATCGCACGGGCCAGCAGCGTCTTGCCGGTACCCGGCGGGCCGACCATCAGCACACCGCGCGGAATCTTGCCGCCGAGCTTGGTGAAACGGGACGGATCGCGCAGGAACTCGACCAGTTCACCGACTTCCTCCTTGGCTTCGTCACAACCGGCGACATCGGCGAAGGTGACCTTGATCTGGTCCTCGCCCTGCAGCTTGGCGCGCGACTTGCCGAAGGACATCGCACCCTTGGCACCGCCACCACCGCCCTGCATCTGGCGCATCATGAAAATCCAGAAGCCGATCAACAGCAGCACCGGCAGGAACTGCAGCACCAGCCCCCAGAAACCCGGACCGGTGGCCGGCTCCTGGCGCACCACTTCGACATTCTTGGAATACAGCTGATCCAGCAGCTTGGGATCGGCCGGGGCGAACAGCTGGCCTTCCGAGCCATCGGCACGCTTGAAGCGCAGATGGTTGGTGGTCAGCGTCGTCTTGTCGGTGTACTCGACCGCCTTGATGCGGCCCGAGTCCACTTCCTGAAGGAACTGGGTGTAGTTGCGCGCGTCACCGGCGGTCACTGCACCACCGCGTGGCGCAAAGCTCTGGAACACCACCATCAGCACGACGGCGACAACCACCCATAGCAGGAGGTTCTTGGTCAGGTCGTTCATCCTCATCGGCTCCGGTGTCCCTCTAATTTCTGACGCAATGCGTATGGTTGAGCTTACTTGATCTGCGCCCGCTTGCCCTGCCCGAGGGCATAGACTTCCGGCGAACGCGCGCGGGAGGCCTCGGGCTTGCGGATCACGACCTTGTCGAAACGACGGCGCATTTCACGCACGTAGTCATCAAAGCCGACGCCCTGGAACAACTTGATCAGGAACGCCCCACCGGGCTTGAGGTGGTTGTCGGAAAAATCCAACGCCAACTCCGCCAGATACATCATCCGCGGCTGGTCGACCGCATCCATGCCACTCTTATTGGGGGCCATATCCGACAGCACAAGGTCTACCGGCTGATTCCCGAGCATGGCTTCAAACTGCGATAGGACGGCCTGCTCCCTGAAGTCACCGTGAAGGAACTCCACCCCCGCCAGCGGCGGCATCTCCAGGATATCCAGTGCCAGCACCCGGCCACTGTCGCCCATCTGTTTGCGTACCTGCTGCGACCAGCCGCCGGGCGCGGCGCCCAGATCGACCACGACCATGTTCGGTTTCAGCAGCCGGTCGCGCTTGAGCAGCTCCTCCAGCTTGTAGGCGGCGCGCGAACGCATGCCCTCCGCCTGCGCCTTCTTAACGAAAGGATCGGAAAAGTGTTCTTTCAACCAGCGTTGACTGCTTTTGCTGCGGGAAGCCATTGGAAATGGGGCCAGATGGGGTGGTCATGATACCCTGAACCCCCTTGATTACCTGTATTCCTGCATGTCTATCGTCCTGACCCCGGCCCAGACCCGATTTTTGCGCGGTGCCGCGCACGATCTGAAAGCACTGCTGCAGATCGGTGGAAAGGGGGTCACGCCAGCCTTCCTGGCAGAACTGGACGAAGTACTTGAGCGTCATGAACTGATCAAAGTGAAGGTCGGCGCGGAAGACCGCGAGGCCCGTGATGCCATGATTTCCGAGCTGGTCCAGGCCAGCGGCAGCGCGCTGGTGCAGCGCATCGGCCATGTCGCCGTGCTGTACCGTCCAAGCAAGGAACAGCGCCAGATCGTGCTGCCCCGCGGCTGATCGCCGAGGAGCCCTTCGATGCAACTGAGCCGGGAACTGCCTGATTACACCTACAGTTTGCGCGCAGCCGATGGCCGCCAGGCCAAGGTGAATGATCGCGTACTGACGCACAGCTTCATTCTTGCGCCGAACCAGCTGATCGAAGACTGGCCGGTCAGATCGCTTGCGGAGTTGACCGCCGGTCACCTGAACGCGGCCCTGGAGCTGAACCCGGCCCTGGTCATTCTCGGCACCGGCGAACAGCAGGTGTTCCCGCCGGCCGCGGTGCTGGCCGCCTGCTTGACGCGCGGCATCGGTATCGAGGTGATGAACAACGCCTCGGCCGCCCGCACCTTCAATGTTCTGGCCGCAGAGGACCGCAAGGTGGTTGCCGCCTTCATTCTCGAAAACGGCAGCTGATTTCCTCGGGGACACAAAGTAAAAGGCCCGGCGCATCGCACTGGGCCTTTTTTGTGCCGCCAACCGCCACCTATTTTTTCGGCAGATACAGCAGCGGATCCACCGGCTTGCCGTTGTAACGGATCTCGAAGTGCAGCATGTCGCGCGAGGTGCCGGTACGGCCCATCTCGGCGATCTGATCGCCGGCCTTCACGCTCTGCCCTTCATTCACCAGTCGCTTGCGGTTGTGCCCATACGCCGAGAGCCACTGCTCGTTGTGCTTGATGATGATCAGCTCGCCGTAGCCCACCAGGCCGGCGCCGGAGTAGACGACCACCCCCGGACCTGCCGCACGCACCGCCTGCCCGCTGCTGCCGGCGATATCGATCCCCTGCTTGGTGGCCTCGCCGGCAACAAAACGGCCTACCAGCGCGCCATCTGCCGGCCATCGCCAGCCGATACCGCTATTGACCGGGGCCGCAACGGGCGTCGTCGGCGCTGGAGTGGGTCGCGTGGTGGTTGCGGTACCGCCCACCGGACGGCTGACAGCAGCCCCACCCGGATACAGACGCAACGACTGCCCCGGATAGATCGTGTACGGCTCCGACAAGCCGTTCCATGCCGCCAAGTCACGCGGCGTGATGTTATGGATGCGCGCCAATGCGAACAGGGTGTCGCCACGCCGGACAACCGCCGTCTGCCCCGGCTTGGGGACCGACTTCTGGGGTGTCGCATGGCCGGCGGAAGCACCGGCACCTGAAGGCCTGACCACCGTTGCCGTACCGCAGCCTGCCAATGCAACCACCAGCGCCAGCGCAGCGACGCGACCGAAACCCTTGCCCATCATTTTTGCACTCATGCGAATTTCGCTCTCCAGACCAGCCAGCCCACCAGGCCGGCAACCAGCACGGTTGCGATCCAGCCCAGCGGCTCAATCCAGCGCCGCAACGCCTGGGCCGCACGCGCCCCGCCAAAACGGATCACCGCAGCCAGAATATAAACGCGCTTGCCGCGACCGATCAGCATGCTCAATACATACTGCGGCAGCGGCACGCCGACGATACCCGAGGCCCATGTGAAAACTTTCATCGGGATCGGCATGAACCCACCCAGCACGAGGAAAGTGAACACCGCCCATGGCGATTCGGCCATTTTTTCCTGGATGGTGGCGATGCCCGATTCAATCGACGGCAGCATGCCCATCATCTCGAACAGCGGCTTCATCAGCTCGAACGCGTAATGGCCGAGCGCATAACCGACCATCGCACCGGCCATCGAGCCGATCAGGCTCAGCGTGGCAAAACGCCAGCCTTTGCGGGGCTGCGCCACGCACATCGGCATCAACATCACTTCCGGCATCACCGGAAAAATGATGGCTTCTATGAAGCTCAGCACGGTCAGGTAGGTGGGAGCACGCTCGTGGCTGGCCCAGACCAGCGCCCGGTCGTAAAGAGGCCCGAAAATCTTCATGGTTCGCTTGATCCTTAGCTTCAGTCCAGCATGCCCGACAGCAGCGGCACGAAGCTGACCAGCGCCAGTTCCTCCTGCTGGATGCTGCCATCGGCCAATCGTGTCAATTGCAGAAGTGCCTGCCCGCCCGGTCCTCCGACCGGCGCCACCAGCCGGCCGCCGACAGCAAGCTGTTCGATCAGCGCGTCCACCAGAGCCGGAGCCGCCGCGGTCACCACGATGGCGTCATAGGGAGCATGCTCCGGCCAACCGATGCGGCCATCGTCGTGTTTGCTGCGCACGTTCATGCCCAGCTTGCGGAAACGCTTGCGCGCCTGCCGCAGCAGATCGCCAATACGCTCCACCGTGTAGACCTCCAGCCCCAGCGCGGCGAGGATCGCGGCCTGGTAGCCGGAACCGGTCCCCACTTCCAGCACGGTCTTCGGCTCGACCGCCAGCACCGCCTCGGTCATCCGCGCCACCACCCATGGCTGGGAAATGGTCTGCCCATGTCCGATCGGCAAGGCCGTGTCTTCGTACGCCCGCGACGCCAGTGCCTCATCGATGAACAGATGGCGTGGCACCACCCGCACCGCATTGAGCGTTGGCTCGCTGGCAATCCCAGCCTCCCGCAGGCGATCCACCAGGCGGTCGCGCACGCGCTGCGAAGTCATGCCAATGCCCACCGCTTCTGGCTGCAACCGCAGGCGCGGCGTCATTCTTTCGACCCCAGTGTGGCCGACAGCCCCCCGACCCAGCTTGCAACCTTCTCCAACGCGGAGTAGCGGGTCAGGTCTACCTGGATCGGGGTTATCGAGATATGCCCGGTGCGTACCGCGTGGAAATCCGTGCCGGGGCCGGCATCCTGCTCGCTGCCGGCCGGACCTATCCAATACACCGTATTGCCGCGTGGATCAGTCGCCGGGACGCAGGGCTCCGCGCGGTGGCGGTTACCCAGACGGGTGACCTCGAAACCGCGGATATCCTCCCAGGCCAGATCCGGAACATTCACATTGAGGATGGTGTCCGCCGGCAACGGATCGGCAATCAGGCGCGCCACGATCTCCACCGCCGCGCGTGCCGCGGTACGGAAATTCTTTGCCTCGTGCTTGTGCGTTACCAGCGACACCGCCACCGAAGGCAGACCCAGACAACGTCCCTCCATCGCCGCCGAGACCGTGCCCGAATAGATCACGTCATCACCGAGGTTGGCTGCATTGTTGATGCCTGACACCACGATATCCGGCTCATACTCAAGCATTCCGGTCAGCGCCAGATGCACGCAGTCTGTGGGCGTGCCCGCCACCGCGCAGGTGTAGTGGTCGATACGACGCAACCGTACCGGCTGATCCAACGTCAGCGAGTTGCTGGCGCCGGAGCGATCACGATCCGGCGCAACCACCGTCACCTCGTGGCCAGCGTTGCGCAGTTCCTCGGCAAGCATCTTGATGCCGGGGGCGTCCACACCATCGTCATTTGATACTAGTACGCGCATTAAAGACCTGAGTCACCGAATCAACTGCGGTGTCAACACTACCTCACCGCTCCGACTGCCGCGCCGCTGCTATGCATCCTCGGATGCGCAGCTGCATGTTTTCCCAATGATACCGGAATGCACGCGCCCGCCTTCCCACCCAGACGCTTGCCTGCGACCCAGAGCACGTTACGCTGTGCAGATGTCGTACCCCGAAGATGAAGATGACAGCGCGCTGTTCCTCTCGGCCATAGGCGAGGTGAAACGGCTGCCACCGGTGGAGGCGCCGGCAACCGGCAAGCCACGCCCGAAGCCGCGCGCGCGCATGGCCGAACAGGATGAGGCGTTGGCACTGGGCGAGTTCGCCAGACTGCTGCGATCAGCCGCGCCACTGGAAGCTGGTGACGTGGCCAGCTATCGCCGCGAGAATCTGCCGGCGCGGATGTTCCAGCGCCTCAAGCGCGGCCAGTATTCCGTGCAGGACGAACTGGACCTGCATGGTGCAACCACATCCCAGGCCGAGGCTCTGCTGCGGGAGTTCCTGCTGGAAGCGCACGCCCACGAGTTTGGGTGCGTACGCATCATCCATGGCAAGGGCCTGCAATCCGACGGCGGCGCGCCGGCACTGAAAAACCTGGTCGATCGCATGCTGCGGCTGCGCAACGACGTGCTGGCGTTTCACTCCGCGCCGGCCACCCAAGGCGGTACCGGCGCGGTACTGGTGCTGTTGGCCAACCGCTGAGCGCGCCAGACCTCAGCTGTCGCTGTAAGCCTGGCTGGCATCGTTGACGGCACCAAGCTCGTGCAGCACCGCCGTGGCATAGCAGCCCGGTGGCAGTGCAAATGACATCTCCAGCACACCGTCCTGCAGCCATTGATGCTGCAGCAAGGCCGGACGTAACCGCAGCGGTCGCCGCTCCTGCTTCAGCCCCGCCGCCTCCAGACCCGCCCGCAACGCCACGGCCTGCTCATCGGCCAGGGCCGCGGACTCCAGCGCCAGCGCCTGGCCGGTGGAACGCAACTCGCCCAAGCCCCACAACGGGCCACTGGGATGGATATCGAAACGTGCCAGCCGCTCTGCCAGCACCTCGCTCATCGGTTCCGGGCCGAACACCGAGCGGCTGCCATCGAGCATCCACACCTCACCGTCCAGCGGCCGATCCCAGCTGTCCTGCTCCACACGCGCGGCCAGCACGCGATTGAACAGGGCCGAACGGGCCGCGGACAGCAGCATCGAGCGCTGGTCCTGACGCACCCGGCGTCCGCCAAACATCGCCAACGCCGCCGGCACATTGCCGCCATCCCGGCCAAAACGCTGCTCCCCGAACCAGTTCGGCAGGCCGCGCTCGGCAATCATCTGCAACCGCGCATCGATCGCCGCCACATCACCGCGCACCTCGCGCAACACCAGCTTGAAACGGTTGCCCGCCAACGCGCCGCGCTGCAGCTTGCGGTTGTGCCAGGTCGCGGAGAGCACATGGATCTCATCGGACTCCAGCATGGCGACATCCGGCGACACCCGCTTGGGCAGGTGCACGCTGAAACGCTGCGTGGTGACCGCATGACGATCTTTCTGCCCGGCGTAGCTGACGCCCATCTCCGGCACACCCGCCCACTGCGCCAGGCGCTTGGCCACGGCCACGGTATTGGCACCGCGCTTGCGGATCTCCAGCAGCAGGTGCTCCCCCTCGCCGGTTGGTTCGAATGCCGGCAATTCATCCACCTGGAAATCTTCCGGCACGGTGCGGATGTCCGCCGTCAGCAACGGCGCACCGAACGCCAGCGGCAGCGCGCTCACAGCGCCACCAGCAGCACGGCCGCTTGCGCGGCAATGCCTTCCCCACGGCCGGTGAATCCCAGCTTCTCGCTGGTGGTGGCCTTGATGCTGACCCGCTCCAACTCGATTCCCAGCAGCTGCGCAACCTTCTCGCGCATCGCCAGCGCATGCGGGCCGACCTTGGGCCGCTCACAGATCACGGTGATATCCGTATTCCCAACCTGCCAGCCGCGTTCACGCAGCAGCCCATTGCAATGGCTGACGAACCGGCTGCTGTCCGCCCCCTTCCAGCGGTCATCCGATGGCGGGAAATGCACACCGATATCGCCCAGCGCCACCGCACCGAGCATCGCATCACACAGCGCATGCAGGATCACATCGCCATCGCTGTGTGCCAGCACGCCACAGTGGTGCGGCACGCGCACCCCGCCGAGCATGATGTGGTCGCCCTCGCCGAAGGCATGGACGTCATAGCCCTGGCCGATACGGACCGGCGGGAAAGAAACAGAACTGTTCATGGGGATTCGCTACTTCTATGCAGAGCCAACGCTCGCAGCGCCGGCGGACAGTCAGCCATCGCGCCGCGACAGCTCGAATTCGAAACGGGCCAGATCCGCCGGCGTGGTGACCTTGAAATTGCTCTCGGCCCCTTCCACCAGCAACGGCCGGGCCCCCTGCCGCTCCATGGCCATGGCCTCGTCGGTCACCTCGATGCCGGCGGCAGTGGCGTCCATCAGCGCACGGGTCAGCTGGTGACGACGGAACAGCTGCGGAGTCAGCGCGCGCCACAGACGCTCGCGCGGCTCGGTACGATCAATGCCACCATCATCGCCGGAACGCTTGAGCGTATCGCGCACCGGTGCCGCCAGAATCGCACCGACCGGATCGGCACGCCCCACCTCCAGCAGGCGCCCGAGATCGGCCGCCGCCAGATTCGGACGCGCCGCATCGTGGACCAGCACGAAATCGTCGGCACGGACACTGTCAGGCAGCGCCTGCAGCCCCGCCAGCACCGACAATGCGCGGGTCTGGCCACCGGTGCAGGTCAGCACCGCCTTGTCGGCAAATGAAGTCCATCCCGGCCAGTCCGCGTCGTTCTCGGCGATCGCCACCATGACCCCGGCAACACCGGAATGGGACAGCAGCGATTCCAGCGTGTGCGCCAGCAGGGGCTGACCGCCGGCCTGCAGGTACTGCTTGGGAACGGGCCCACCAAATCGGGTACCGCGACCTGCAGCCGGCACCACCGCCCATACCTGGGTGACACTCATGGCAGATCCTCCGCTGGCTGCGCCGGATTGCCCTGTCCACCGCCCACCGCCGCGCGCGCGATGACCGGAGCGTTCTCCACCACGCGATAGAACTTCTCACCCGGCTTGATCATGCCCAGCTCGCTGCGCGCGCGCTCCTCGATGGCAGCCTCGCCTTCCTTCAGATCCTTGACCTCGGCCGCCAACGCATCATTGCGCTGCTGCAGACCTTCGTTGTCACGCTTCTGGTTGGCGACCTGGGCTTCGAGCATCAGCACTTCACCCGAATTGCCCGGGCCGAACCAGAAACGGTACTGCAGCAATGCCAGCAGTACCGCGAGCACCAGCAGCAGCCAGCGCCAGTTGCGCATGGCTTAGCGCTTGAGCGAGACGAACGCGTTACGACCGGCGTAACGCGCGTTGCTGCCGAGGGCTTCCTCGATACGCAGCAACTGGTTGTACTTGGCCACGCGGTCGCTGCGGCACAGCGAGCCGGTCTTGATCTGGGTGGCAGTGGTGGCCACGGCGATATCGGCGATGGTGGTGTCTTCGGTTTCGCCCGAGCGGTGCGAGACGATCGCCGCGTAGCCGGCCTTGTCGGCCATGGCGATGGCTTCCAGGGTTTCGCTCAGCGTGCCGATCTGGTTGACCTTGATCAGGATCGCGTTGGCGGTGCCCGAGTCGATACCTTCCTGGAATATCTTCGGATTGGTCACGAACAGGTCGTCACCGACCAGCTGCACCTTCTTGCCGATGCGCTCGGTCAGCAGTTTCCAGCCGGCCCAGTCGTTCTCGGCCAGGCCGTCTTCGATGGTGATGATCGGGTACTGCGCGGCCCAGTCGGCCAGGAAGTCGACAAACTGCTCGGAGGTCAGACGCTTGTTCTCGCCGACCAGGTTGTACTTGCCGTTCTCGAAGAATTCGCTGGAAGCCACGTCCAGACCCAGCAGCACATCCTCACCGGCCGTGTAGCCGGCCTTGCCGATGGCTTCGAGGATGGTGTCCAGCGCTTCGACATTGCTGCGGAAATCCGGGGCGAAACCACCCTCGTCGCCGACCGCGGTGCTCAGGCCGTGGCTCTTGAGCACCGACTTGAGCGAATGGAAGATCTCGGTGCCGGCACGCAGCGATTCGGCGAACGAATCAAAGCCGACCGGCAGCACCATGAACTCCTGGAAATCGACGTTGTTGTCGGCGTGGGCACCGCCGTTGATGATGTTCATCATCGGCACCGGCAGCGACGGGGTCGCACCCGTCTTGCCCGCCAGGTACTGCCACAGTGCCTGCTTCTTCGACGCGGCAGCCGCGTGCGCGGCGGCCATCGAAACTCCGAGCAGCGCGTTGGCGCCCAGGCGGCCCTTGTTCTCGGTGCCGTCCAGATCGATCAGGCGACGGTCCAGGCCTTCCTGGTCGGCCGCATCGAAATCCTTCAGCGCCGTGGCGATGGCGCCATTGACGTTGGCCACCGCATCGCGCACGCCCTTGCCCAGGTAACGGGTCTTGTCACCATCGCGCAGCTCCACCGCCTCCTTGGTGCCCGTGGAGGCGCCCGACGGCACCATGGCACGGCCAAACGAACCGTCCTGCAGGGTGACTTCGGCTTCCAGCGTGGGGTTGCCACGGCTGTCGAGGATTTCACGGGCGTGGATCTTGGCGATATTGGTCATGATCGGGGGCGGGAGCTCGTCTGAAATGGATCGGGTATCGGAAGAAGAAACGCAAAAGCGACGGCAAGTTTAAACGAAGCAGACACCGGCGCGGGGCGTTGCTTTCCATTGAAAGCGGCGCCCCCCCTACCAGGCTGAACGGGAGTCCGGCTGCCGGTGCTGTTCTGACAGAGCCGCCGGACCGATTCCGCCGCAATGCAGATGGGCCGCGAAATCGCGGCCCATCTGCGTTGCGGCAAACGAAACGTGCGGTCACGAAGGTGGCCACACCCCCCCCGTTGCCAGAGTGGATCAACCCGGCCCGCAAATACTTATGCCTGCGCCTCTTTGAGCAGTGTGCCGCCGGCCTTCTTCTCACGCGCGGCACGGATGAAGCCCACAAACAGCGGGTGACCATCGCGCGGAGTGGACAGGAATTCCGGATGCGCCTGACAGGCAAGGAACCACGGGTGCTTGTCGCGCGGCAGTTCCACCACTTCCACCAGCGTGTCATCCATCGACTTGCCCGAGATCACCAGCCCGGCATCTTCCAGCTGGGTGCGATAGCGGTTGTTGAACTCGTAGCGATGGCGATGGCGCTCGGCCACCACGTCCTTGCCATACAGCTCGTGTGCCAGCGTGCCCGGCTTCAACCGCTGCTCCTGCAGGCCCAGACGCATGGTGCCGCCCAGATCGGATTTCTCGTCACGCTTTTCAACCTCACCACTGGCCGTACGCCACTCGGTGATCAGACCGATCACCGGATTCGGCGACTGGCGGTCGTTTTCGGTGCTGTTGGCACCTTCCAACCCGGCCACATGCCGCGCGAAATCGACTACCGCCGCCTGCATGCCATAGCAGATACCGAAGTACGGCACCTGGTGCTCGCGGGCGTACTGGGAGGTGAGCACCTTGCCCTCGAATCCGCGATCACCAAAGCCGCCCGGCACCAGGATGCCGTCGACATTGTCCAGCGCGGACAGGCCGGCGCTCTCCAGCTCCTGCGCCTCCAGCCACTTGAGGTTGACACGGGTGCGCTGGCGCAGACCCCCATGCTTGAGCGCCTCGGCCACCGACTTGTAGGCGTCCTGGTGGTCGATGTACTTGCCGACCACCGCGATGGTCACCTCGTCCAACGGGTGCAGCGCCGCATCCAGCACCGCCTCCCACTCGGCCATATCCACCGGACCGGCCTTGTCACCCAGCTTGAGCTGGTTGACCACGATTTCGTCCAGGCCCTGCGCGTGCAGACCCATCGGTACGCGGTACAGCACCTCCACGTCCGGCACGCTGATCACCGCGCGCTCGGAAACGTTGGTGAACAGCGAAATCTTGCGGCGCTCGGAATCGGGAATCACCTGCTCGGAGCGGCACAGCAGCACATCCGGCTGGATACCGATCGAACGCAGTTCCTTGACCGAGTGCTGGGTCGGCTTGGTCTTCAACTCGCCGGCCGCGGCGATGAACGGCACCAGGGTCAGGTGCATGAACAGCGCCTTCTCCGGCCCACGCTCGGTCCGCACCTGGCGGATCGCCTCCAGGAATGGCAGCGATTCGATATCACCCACGGTACCGCCGATCTCCACCAGCGCCACGTCGAAACCCGCGGTGGCCTCGTCGATGCAACGGCGGATCTCGTCGGTGATGTGCGGGATCACCTGCACGGTGGCGCCGAGGTAATCCCCGCGACGCTCCTTGCGGATCACGTTCTCGTAGATGCGACCGGTGGTCACCGAGTTCTTGCGGCTCAGCCGGGTGCGCAGAAAACGCTCGTAATGCCCCAGATCCAGATCGGTCTCGGCACCGTCGTCGGTGACATAGACCTCACCATGCTGGAAGGGACTCATCGTGCCTGGATCGACGTTGATGTACGGATCCAGCTTCATCATCGTGACCTTCAGGCCACGCGCCTCGAGAATGGAGGCCAGCGACGCGGCCGCAATGCCCTTGCCAAGCGAGGACACTACACCGCCAGTAACAAAAATAAGGGGGGTCATGGCTCAAGCGCCTCCCGGAAAGCCCTAGTTTAAAGGTTGTCGCCTCAACACCCAAGCACGGGATGTGGCGAGATCAAAAAAAAGACGCCCCAACCTGCGCCGGGGCGTCCACGAATCGTTGAAAGCAGGCGTCAGCGACGGCGACGGCCTTCCTCTTCTTCCTCTTCCTCACGCGGTGCCGGCTGACTGGCCTGCGTTTTTTCCTGCGCGGCAGCTGCCGCACGGCGCTTGGCTTTCTGCTCGGCCTCGGTCTGCGCCTTGTCCGCCGATGCATTCTGGGCGGTTTCAGCCGTCTTGCCCTTGTCGGCGCTCTGCGCCATCACCAGCGGGGCAGCGACCACAGCCGCGGCAACTGCGGCCAGCACCAGCAATTTCGATGTTTTCATCCCGTTCCTCCTCAATTCGCGCGCCAGACAGGACAGCGCCTGGATTGGACCGTGCACAGGATACCCGGCCCCGCCTCGCCGCGCCCTGAATGCCCCGCGTGCAAAAATCGCCGCCAGACCGCACACTCCAGCGTCGTTTTGCGCCCTACCGAGATACATGAACGCCCGTTACAACGCCGCCGACATCGAAGTCCTTTCCGGCCTGGACCCGGTCAAACGCCGCCCCGGCATGTACACCGACACCGCGCGCCCGAACCATCTGGCGCAGGAAGTCATCGACAACTCGGTCGACGAGGCGCTGGCCGGCCACGCCAAAACGGTGGAAGTCATCCTGTTCAAGGACGGCAGCTGCGAGGTCAGCGATGACGGCCGCGGCATGCCGGTGGACATCCATCCGGAAGAGAAGATCCCCGGCGTCGAGCTGATCCTGACCCGGCTGCATGCCGGCGGCAAATTCAGCAACCGCAACTACACCTTCTCCGGCGGCCTGCACGGCGTCGGCGTGTCGGTGGTGAACGCGCTCTCCACCCTGGTGGAGATCCATATCCGCCGCGAAGGCAGCGAACACCGCATCACCTTCCGCGATGGTGACCGCGCCAGCCCGCTGGAAGTGGTCGGCAGCGTTGGCAAGAAGAACACAGGCACCCGTCTGCGCTTCTGGCCGGACCCGAAGTATTTCGACACCCCCAAATTCAACCTGCGGGCGCTGCGCCACCTGCTGCGCGCCAAGGCCGTCCTGTGCCCAGGGCTGACCGTCAAGCTGACCGACGAAGCCACCGGTGAAGTCGACACCTGGTATTACGAGGACGGCCTGCGTGACTACCTGAAAGCCGAACTGGGCGAGCGCGAAATGCTGCCGGCCGAACTGTTCACCGGCAACCTGAAGAAGGAAACCGAGGTGGTGGACTGGGCCGTGGCCTGGCTGCCGGAGGGCGAACTGGTCCAGGAAAGCTACGTCAACCTGATCCCCACCGCCCAGCACGGCACCCACGCCAACGGCCTGCGCACCGGCCTGACCGAGGCGCTGCGCGAGTTCTGCGACTTCCGCAATCTGCTGCCGCGCGGCGTCAAGCTGGCGCCGGAAGACGTGTGGGACCGGGTGTCGTTCGTGCTGTCGCTGAAGATGACCGACCCGCAGTTTTCCGGCCAGACCAAGGAACGCCTGTCCTCGCGCCAGGCCGCCGGTTTCGTCGAGGGTGCGGTGCATGACGCCTTCAGCCTGCTGCTGAACCAGAATGTGGAGCTGGGCGAGAAGATCGCGCAGATCGCCATCGAACGCGCCAGCGCGCGGCTGAAGACCGAAAAACTGGTCACCCGCAAGAAAGTCACCCAGGGCCCGGCCCTGCCCGGCAAGCTGGCCGACTGCATCAGCCAGGACCTGTCCCGCACCGAGCTGTTCCTGGTGGAAGGCGACTCGGCCGGCGGCAGCGCCAAGCAGGCCCGCGACAAGGATTTCCAGGCCATCCTGCCATTGCGCGGCAAGATCCTGAACACCTGGGAAGTGGCCTCGGGCAGCGTGCTGGCCTCCGAGGAAGTGCACAACCTGGCCGTGGCCATCGGCTGCGACCCGGGCAAGGAGGACCTGTCGGGCCTGCGCTACGGCAAGGTGGTGATCCTGGCCGACGCCGACTCCGACGGCCTGCACATTGCCACGCTGCTGACCGCCCTGTTCCTGAAACACTTCCCGGCTCTGGTCGATGCCGGCCACGTGTTCGTGGCGATGCCACCGCTGTTCCGCGTGGACGTGGGCAAGCAGGTGTTCTATGCACTGGACGAGGAAGAAAAGCGCTCGCTGCTGGACAAGATCCAGCGCGAGAAGCTCAAGGGCCAGGTCAACGTCACCCGCTTCAAGGGCCTGGGCGAGATGAACCCGCAGCAGCTGCGCGAGTCGACCATCTACCCCGATACCCGCCGCCTGGTGCAGCTGACGGTGGACGACAGTGAGCAGACCAGCTCTTTGATGGACATGCTGCTGGCCAAGAAACGCGCCTCGGATCGGAAGCAATGGCTGGAGAACAAGGGTGATCTGGCTTCACTGGAAGCCTGATTCCCGCAGCCTGATCCGTACCACCCGAAGCCCGCCCTCACCGGCGGGCTTTCTGCTCCCGCCCCATCCGATCCTCCAGCCATGCAAACAACCCGGAGCCGTCTCCGGCACATCCCCCCCCCCCCCCCCCCCCCCCCCTCCCCCCCCAACAAAAAAACCCCCCCTCCCCGGCGGGGCTTTTTTTTTTCCTTTTTCCCCCTTACACACCACCGCCCTCAGTTCCACCCCCCCCACTCCAACCATTTCTGGCATAGGTGGGGCGCCCCCCCCCCCTCCCGGGTTGGCAGGGACCCCGCCCCCGAGGATCGCCCTTTCCACCCCCCGCGCAGGCCCCTTGGTGTT
>NZ_LLXS01000054.1:0-12018 GCF_001431585.1 Stenotrophomonas pictorum JCM 9942
TACGCGCTTGAGCGCCTCGATGATCTGGCTGTCGGTGAATCGGGACTTCTTCATGGTAGAAATTTTCCTTCGAAAACTTCTACTTCTCACTGCGCTGGTTTTGCGGGGGGATTACCCGCCACCGCACGTCCAAGGCGTGTTGCGGAAAAACAGCGGAAAAACCGCACTATTTGTGCACCGGTACGCTTGTGCACGCACGGCTGCGCAGCACTTTGGCATCCAACACCCGGCCATTTCCGCCACGGCATTGCAGCGCGATACGGATCTGGAAAAAAATCATCGCCTGACAATTTTTTACCCGCAGCACCAACGAACTGCGCAAAAATTTCGCGCTCGCGGCACGTCATCTTCGTGCCATCGCATGCCAGCCACCTCCGATCACTACCGCGTTGCCGGCGGCTGCAGACACGTTGCATCGGCACGCAAAATGATCGTGGATGCCGCGCCAAGTGCGCCATGCCATCACGCCGCAATGACATCCACGCCTTGGAAAAAGACAACGGCCGCTCAAGGCGGCCGTTGTCGCGTCAGCCTGGCAACACGATCAGTGCGCGTCGTCTTCCAGCAGCTCGGCGTACTCGTCCGGACCCAGCAGGTCGTTCAACTGTTCCGGCTCGGACATCTCGACCACGAACAGCCAGCCGTCACCGTAGGCATCTTCGTTGATGGTTTCCGGCTTGTCGGCCAGGGCTTCGTTGACTTCGACAACGGTGCCCGACACCGGGCTGTACACGTCCGACGCGGCCTTGACCGACTCCACCACCGCCGCGCCGGCACCCACCGTGACGGTGTCACCGACAGCCGGAAGTTCGACGTAGACCAGATCACCCAGCAAACCCTGGGCGTGATCGGAAATGCCGACGGTAACGCGGCCGTTGCCTTCAACGCGGGCCCACTCGTGGGACTTGAGGAATTTGAGGTCGCCTGGGATCTCGCTCATGGAACTGCTCCGAAAAAAACGGTGGTCGGGATGAAGCGCTAGTTTAACGGACCGGGCACGGGTAACCGTCGACCGGTCCGGGTGAATCACAGATTGATACCGGCCTGCGGCTGGCCGTCACGCACGAACGGGAACTTCACCTGCCGCACCGGCACTTCCTTGCCGCGGATATCCACGCGCACGTCGCCCGGCGCACCGGCGGGGACACGGGCAAAGGCGATCGCCTTGCCGAGCGTCGGCGAGAACGTGCCGGAAAGGATCTCGCCCTCGCCCTGGGCGGTGAGCACTTTCTGGCCGTGGCGCAACACGCCCTTGTCGTCCATCACCAGGCCGATCATCTGCCGTGCGTTGCCGGCGGCCTTCTGCGCTTCCAGCGCCGGACGACCGATGAACTCGCGCCCCTCGTCCAGCGACACCGTCCAGCCCAGCGCCGCTTCGAACGGGGTGACGGTCTCGTCCATGTCCTGGCCGTACAGATTCATGCCCGCTTCCAGCCGCAGCGTGTCGCGCGCGCCCAGACCGGCCGGCTTCACCCCGGCGGCCAGCAGCGCGTTCCAGAACCCCACCACCGCCGTCTGCGGCAGCAGCACTTCGTAACCGTCTTCGCCGGTGTAACCGGTGCGGGCAACGAACAGCTCAACGCCATCGACCGCACGGACATCCAGCGCGGCAAAGCGGGCCAGCTTGTCCAGCGCGGCACGATCGAATTCAGCGATCAGGCCGGCGGTCAGCGCGCGGGCCTGCGGGCCCTGCACGGCGATGATGGCCAGGTCTTCGCGCTCGATGACTTCGACCCCGAACGCCGCGGCATGCTGGCCGATCCACGCCAGATCCTTCTCGCGGGTCGAGGCGTTGACCACCATGCGGAAGAAATCCTCACCGAGCAGGTACACGATCAGGTCGTCGATCACACCGCCCTGCGCGTTGAGCATGCACGAGTACAGTGCCTTGCCGTTGACCTTGAGCTTGTCGATCGAGTTGGCCAGCAGCTGGCGCAGGAATTCACGCGTGCGCGCGCCCTTCAGATCGACCACGGTCATGTGGCTGACGTCGAACATGCCGGCGGCAGTGCGCACCAGGTGGTGTTCGTCGATCTGTGAACCATAGTGGATCGGCATGTCCCAGCCGCCGAAGTCGACCATCTTGGCGCCAAGCGAGCGGTGGGTTTCGTTGAGCAGGGTCTTCTGGATCATGGCCGTTCCGCGGAAAAGGGGCCGCCATTATCCCAGATGGTTACGCTTAAAACCTGCGGCACCGCCACACCACCGTGCCGCAGGCCGGCTCACGCCGGCTGCACTTTGAGGGTCATGCCATCCACGGCCACCACCCGCACGGCACTGCCCGCCGGAAGATCAACGCCGGCCACCACCCAGAACGCATCATCGATCTTGGCCCGGCCGACGCCATTGGCGATGCCCTGCTCCAGCGTCACCACCCGCCCGATCAGCTGTTCGGCGCGCCGGTTGAGCAGCGGCTGATCGCTCTGCCGGTCGCGCTTGCGGAACCAGGTGCGATAGATCTGGATCGACACAAAGCTGAGCACCACAAACAGGATCACCTGCGCCAGCACCGTCATGCCCTCAACGGCCCACACCAGCAGGAACACCACCGTGGCGGCAACGCCCATCCACAGCATGAACGCACCCGGCGCCAGCGCTTCGGCGGCAAACAGCGCCACCGACAACGAAGCCCATATCACCACTTCCCAGCGCATGGCTCAGCGCCCCAGCGGCGGCGGATTGCCGCGTGCGGCAGGCTTGCCCTCGTTCTGCTTGGCGAACGCCTCCCTGGCCAGTTCGGCGACACCGGCAATGGAGCTGATCACACCGGTGGCTTCCATCGGCATCAGCACCAGCTTCTGGTTGGGCGAGCTGGCCAGCTCCTTGAATGCCTCCACATATTTCTGCGCGATGAAGTAGTTGATCGCCTGCACATCGCCCTGTGCGATCGCTTCGGACACCATCGCGGTGGCCTTGGCTTCGGCCTCGGCCGAACGCTCGCGTGCTTCGGCATCGCGGAACGCGGCTTCTTTGCGGCCCTCGGCTTCCAGCACGGCGGCCTGTTTCTGGCCTTCGGCGCGCAGGATCTCCGACTGCCGTATGCCTTCGGCTTCCAGCACTGCCGCACGCTTGTTCTGCTCGGCCATCTTCTGCTGCTGCATCGACTGAACCAGGTTGGTCGGCGGCTGGATATCCTTGATCTCGATGCGGGTGACCTTCACCCCCCACGGATTGGTGGCGTGGTCGACCACATTCAGCAGTTTGGCGTTGATGGTCTCGCGCTGGCTCAGCGATTCGTCCAGGTCCATCGAGCCGATCACGGTGCGGATGTTGGTCTGCACCAGGGCGATCATCGCCACTTCCAGATTGGCCACTTCATAGGCCGCCTTGGCCGCATCCAGCACCTGGAAAAACACCACGCCATCCACGCGCACCACCGCATTGTCCTTGGTGATGACGTCCTGGCTGGGCACATCCAGCACCTGCTCCATCATGTTCACCTTGCGGCCCACGCCGTAGACGATGGGAATCAGGAAATGCAGGCCCGGGGTCATCGTATGGGTGTATTTGCCGAAGCGCTCCACCGTCCACTCATAGCCCTGCGGAACCATCCGCACCGTCTTGAACAGCACGATGATGCCCGCCACCGCCACCACCAACGCCAGAAAACCCGCACCGCTCCCCATCTGCCCACTCCTTGTGACGATCCAGTGCCGAGTATAGCCAGCCGCCGGGGCTCACAAAGGCAGGCGATCTTGCAGGATGTCGACCAACATCCCGCGGACCGTGAATAGAAGAGCGCACTGCATGTCGCCGGACGGTTGTTTCCAAAAAACACGTATCCGGTCCGGGCGGAGCCGTAACCGGCAGACCAGCCCGGCGATGCCCCATCCCCATGCTGCTGCCAGAGCGTCATGAACCGGTACGCCAGCACGCCCCGCTGCCCGCAAAATGCACTCGCCGCCGGGCAGGGGTGCGGTGTGGATCCAAACAGTCGGGAGGAAGCCGGGCAAGGCGGCCCCCCGCCCATGCACCAGAACAGGGAGTTCAGTGGCTGCGCGGGGCGAACATGATCACCGCCATGCCCAGCAGGCACAGTCCGCCACCGAGCAGATCCCAGCGGGTGGGCCGGACCGAATCCACCAGCCACAGCCACAACAGCGCCATGCACACATACACCCCTCCATAGGCGGCATAGACGCGGCCGCTGGCCGTGGGGTGCAGCGTCAGCAACCAGGCGAACAACGCCAGACTGGCGGTAGCGGGCAGCAGCAACCAGGGACTTCCCTGCTTGCGCAGCCACAACCATGGCAGATAACAGCCGGCAATCTCGGCCAAGGCGGTCAGCAGGAACAGCGCCAGCGTTTTCAACGCACTGTCCCTTTCTCCTGCTGTTTGACCGCCTGCCACAGCGCTTCCTGCTGCGGCAGATCCAGCGCCCGCATGCCGCCTTGGACGGCGGCCAGGGCTTCCATCGCACGGAACCGGCGCTCGAACTTGAGGTTCGCCAACCGCAGCGCGGTACCCACATCGACCTGGGCATGACGGGCGAGGTTGACGCAGACGAACAACATGTCGCCGAGCTCCTCCTGCAGCCGCTCATGGTTGTCGGCACCACGGGCGGCGGCATCGAACTCGGCCTGCACCTCATCGACCTCCTCACGCAGCTTGTCGATCACCGGCGCAGGGCCTGGCCAATCGAAACCGGTGCGGGCGGCGCGCTTCTGCAGCTTGACGGCGCGCTGCCATTCCGGGAGTCCGCGCGAAATACCGGCCAGGGCCGAGTCGTCCAGTTCGCCCTTGGCCACACGCTCGCTGCGCTTGATCTCGTCCCAGTTGGCCAGCACCGCGTCGGCATCGGCAGCCTGGGCATCGCCAAAGATATGCGGATGCCGGCGCACCATCTTCGCGCTGATCGCCGCCACCACATCGCCGAAATCGAACGCCCCCCGCTCGCTGGCCATCTGCGCATGGAACACCACCTGCAGCAGCAGATCGCCCAGCTCGTCTTTCAGGTCGACCAGATCGTTGCGATCGATCGCATCGGCGACTTCATAGGCCTCTTCCACCGTATACGGCGCGATGCTGGCGAAGTCCTGCTCCAGATCCCACGGGCAGCCGTTCTGCGGGTCACGCAGGCGCGCCATGATCTGCAGCAGCGACTGGATATCGTTCATGTCGGACATGTATGCAGCACCTTCATTGCGGATGCGCCGGCAACTGCCGGCGCGGGATTTCTGGCAGGAGCCCCGGGTTCAGGCCGTCACAGCCCGGCCACCCAGTCCCGCCACGGCAACGCCGCATCCCCCAGCGCGACAAAATCGCCATTGAGCAGGCGCGGGCGCTGGTTGTAGAGGAACGGCTCGCCGCTGTCGGCCGCCAGCAGCACGCCACCAGCCGCCTCCAGCACGCATTGACCGGCGGCGGTGTCCCATTCGCTGGTCGGCCCCAGTCGCGGATACACGTCCAACGTGCCCTCGGCGATGCGGCAGAATTTCAACGACGAGCCCTGCGCGACCAGTTCGATCTCGCCCATCCGCGCCAGAAGCGTCTCGGTGCGTGCGCTGCGGTGCGAGCGGCTGGCCGCCACGCGCAGCGGCAGCGCCGGCGGCATCCGGGTGGTGATCCGCTCCTGCTGCGCACCCGCGCGTCGATACGCCTTGCCACCGCGCTCGCCATGCCAGACCACCCCCGTGACCGGCGCCTGCACCACGCCGAAGACCGGCAGGCCGTCGTCGATCAAGGCGATGTTGACGCTGAATTCACCGTTGCGCTTGATGAACTCGCGGGTGCCATCCAGCGGATCCACCAGCCAGTAGCGCTGCCAGCTGCGCCGGGTTTCCCACGGCAGCTGGGCGGATTCCTCCGAGAGCACCGGAATGTCCGGACTCAACTGCGACAAGCCTTGCACGATCAGCCGGTGCGCGGCCAGGTCGGCGCTGGTGACCGGGCTGTCATCGGCCTTGTGTTCAATGTCGAAACCGTTGGCGTAGACCTGCAGGATCGCCGCTCCGGCGCGATGGGCGATGTCGATCACCGCTTCCCGCACATCTGCCTGCAACGGCCTCATCGCGCTCGCCCCAGCCACTCGCGGGCAATGAACAACGCCGCCAGCGAGCGGCCTTCGGAAAAATCCTCGCGCAGCATCAACTGATCCAGCTCGGCCAGTTTCCAGGGCACCACTTCCAGCTCCTCCGGCTCATCACCGATCAGGCGTTCGGGGTACAGATCGCGCGCCAGCACCAGCCAGGACTGGTGACTCATATACGTAGGCGCCAGGGTCAGCATGCGCAGCACGTCCAGTTGGCGGGCACCATAACCGGCCTCTTCCTTGAGCTCGCGGTCGGCCGCTTCGATCGCGCTTTCGCCTTCATCGATGCGCCCCTTGACCAGGCCAAGTTCATAGCGATGCAGGCCTGCGGCGTATTCACGCACCAGCAGCACGGTGTCCTCATCCAGCATGGGGACCACCACCACGGCGCCATGTCCATGGCCCACCAGGCGCTGGAAATGGCGGCGCTCGCCGTTGGAGAACTCCAGATCCAGCTGTTCCTGCTGGAATGGCCCGATGTTTTCCGAGGTCACCTTGTGGATGACAGGCAGACGCCGGCTCATGCGCCACTCCGGGCAACAGCGCAACGGGCCGACGATAGAATGCGCGGGGGCGATGAGGTTTTCATGAGCCCGAAATGCTAGCAGACCCGGCCGCACTGACGTGTGCCACTACCCGCGAGACCTCCGCATGCGCCTGACCCGCTGCCCGATCGACCTTCCACTCCACACCGGACAAACACTCTCCCTGCCTGAAGAAACCGCCAACCACCTGGTGCGGGTGATGCGGCTGCGCGAAGGTGACCGCTGCGTGCTGTTCAATGGCGACGGTCATGACTATGCCGCCACCCTGGCCACGGTGGGCAAGCGCGATGCGCAGGTCCATATCGATGACGCCCAGCCGCTGGACAACGAATCGCCACTGGCCATCACCCTGCTGCAGGGCATCGCCCGTGGCGAGAAGATGGATCTGATCCTGCAGAAGGCGACCGAACTGGGCGTGAGCGCGATCATCCCGGTCAACGCCGAGCGCACCGAGGTCAAACTCGATGCCGCCCGTGCTGAAAAGCGGCTGGCACATTGGCGCAGCGTGGTCGGCTCGGCCTGCGGTCAATCCGGCCGCGCACGGATCCCGGCGCTCACACCGCCGCAATCCCTGGCGGTCGCCGTCGATACGCTGCCGGCCGACACGCTACGGCTGACGCTGGATCCGCTCGGCGCGCACCGCCTGGCTTCGTTGTCGCAGGCGCCGGCCAACGGTGTGGTGATCGCTATTGGTCCGGAAGGCGGCTGGTCGCCACGCGACCGCCAGCAGCTGCAGGAGGCCGGCTTCCAGGGGCTGCAGCTGGGGCCGCGCATTCTGCGCACCGAAACCGCCGGTCTGGCGGCCATTGCCGCGCTGCAGGCGCGGCTGGGTGATCTCTGAGCGAAGAGGACTCAGGCCGCAGCGGACAGGGCGGCGATCACCGCCGCCTCGATCGCATCCAGATCGGGCAGCAGCGCGCTCTGCTCGCCCAGCAACACACGCATATGCACGCCCTGCGGCAGGCTCTCCTCGGAGGCGTCGGCCAACAGGCCATCACGCGGCACCGCGATCAGCTGCGGGAACGACTGGGTCAGCAGCGCGAAATAGGGCATGTCCGCATTGCCGCCAAGCGCCTTGAGCACCACCACCTTGTTGTTGCCGGAGACCTGCTCTTGGCCATGTCCGCTGAAGCGGGCGTAGGACAGCAGCGGCACGTTCCAGCCATGCCAGGCAATCTGGCCGACCAGCCACTCCGGGACATCGGGAATCGGCTCGACCGAGACGCGCGACATCATCTCCGCGACCGTGGCATTGGGCAACAGCACGCGCTCGGCACCGGCCTGGATCAGGACGCCGCGTACTTCATCGTTGCTTGCATAACTCATCGTCTGTTCCTTGATCGAAGCGGTGCGGACTATTGCGCGCAACGCGTGGCAAGTTCGCCTGCCAGATATTCCGGATCACCGCCGGGCATGCCCGCCACCACCAGCTGGCTGGCGGCTTCCGGGTCATAGCAACCGTCACCGGTCTGGCCTGCGGCCCAACCGCCCTGCGCGGCGAATGCCAGCACCTCGGGCACCAGCGCCGGATCGGCACCACTGAGCATCACCACCGCGCTGTCTGCCACCGGCAGGGCCGTGATCAACTGCGCGGACGCCTCCACAAAACGCAGACCGGCGCCGTCCGGCTCCAGTCCGACAGCATCGGCCAGCACGTACACATTTCCCGCTTCAGCCGGCTGTCCAGGGACTGCAAGCAACACCGGCAGCGCCGTGACCCGCGCCATCTGCTTGACCAGATTCGCGTAACGTCCCCCATCCAGACGCATCTGCACCAGCACCGGGCGGGCGAAGTCTTCCGGCAACCCGCTCAACAGGCGCCGTACCGCATCGGGACCACCAATACCTGCCAGCACCAGCACCGGGCCACCAGCGGACTCGCCCGACTCGGGTTCCAGCTCCACCAGCGACAACGAGCTCGACAGCAGGCTGGCAATGGAGGGGTTCTCGGCCGCAGCCGCTTCCACCGGCGCCGCCGGGGCGACATAGGCATCGTCCTCCAGCAACGACCAGCTGCTGTAGCTGCCTGCAGCAGCCGCGGTACCTGCGGGCACCTGCGTGTCCACCATTCCCTGTGGCGGATCCTCGAGCGGCGGCAACGGCGGGGGCAACGGTCCGGTTTCCTGGGCCGTGGCCGCTGGGGACTCCTCGGCCTGTGCCTTGGCCATCAACTCTTCAAAGCTCATGACCTCCGGCGGCTGACGTTCCTCTGCAGGGGCGAAATACAGGCCATCGGCAGGCACCGTGTCTGCCGCTTCGAACGCTTCGTCGAGATGGAACTGCAGCGGGGCATCGACGTGCAGTTCAGCCGGTCTCACCGGCATGCCGGGCTCCGGCTGCAAGGCGGCATCGTCTTCCGGGCCGGGCGGCAAGACGTTGCCGTGCCCCTGCAACTTGGCGGCAAGATGCCGGATCCAACGCTGCGATTCCCAGCCCTCGCGCCGGGCGATGATCTCAGCCTCTTCGAACATCAGCGTATAGCGCGGTGACTCCAGCACGGCATCCAGCCGTTCGAGCGCATCCTCGACCGCAGGCTCCAACGCCACCAGCACCACCTCGGTTGCCGAGGCATCCAGTGCCGCGGCATCCAGCGTGTTGGGATCATCCTCCAGCACCACCTGGCCGCCAGCGGCGGCCACCGCATCGCGCAGGCGGTCACGGGCCGCGCCCTCGCGGGCCAGCAGAGCCACCGGCCGAGCGCCGTTGTTGTCACTCGCGAACACGGGCAATCCCCAGCAGGTCATAGACATTGCGCATCAGATCCAGCTCCTGGTAAGGCTTGCCGAGATAGCGCTGCACGCCGATCTCGAACGCACGCTGACGGTGCTTGTCACCACTGCGCGAGGTGATCATCACAATCGGCACACTCTTGTAGCGCTCGTCGGCACGCATCGCGGTCGCCAGTTCGTAGCCATCCATACGCGGCATTTCGATATCCAGCAGCATCAGGTCCGGCACGCGCTCTTCCAGCAGCTCCAGCGCCTCGACACCATCGCGCGCGGCAACCACGTCGAAGTTGTTGCGTTCCAGCACACGGCTGGTGACCTTGCGCATGGTCAGCGAATCGTCGACCACCATCACCAGCGGCACATGACGCTGGCCCTGGGTTGCGACCACCTGCACCACGGCCTGCGGCTGGGTGATATAGCGACGCACTAGCGGTGCGACGTCCAGGATCACCACCACGTTGCCTTCGCCGGTGATCGTCGCGCCGTAGATACCCGGCACCGATGCGATCTGCAGGCCAACCGGCTTGACGACGATTTCGCGGTTGCCGAGCACCTGGTCGATCGCCACGGCCGCACGCAGATCACCGGCGCGCACCAGCAGCAGCGGAATCTGTGGCTGCCCTTCGGCCTTGGCCGCGGCCTGTCCGACCAGCGTACCCAGGTCGTAGAGCGTGAAGTCCTCACCGTTGTAGTGGTAACGGCTCTCACCGGACTCGAAGCGCTCGCGCGAAATCCGGCCAATACCGCTGACCGAGGCAACCGGCACCGCGAAGGTGGTTTCGCCGATACGCACGAACACGGCCTGGGTGACGGCAAGCGTCTGCGGCAGGCGCAGCGTGAACGTCACGCCCTGACCACGCACCGAACGGATGTCCACCGAGCCACCGAGCTGGCGGACTTCATTGCGTACCACATCCATACCGACGCCACGGCCGGCCAGCTGGCTGACCTGCTCGCTGGTACTGAAGCCCGAGGCGAAGATCAGCCCGTCTAGCTGCCCATCGTCAATATGTTCGCCGGCGACCAGCAGACCACGCTGCTCGGCGCGGCGGCGAATGGCCTCCCGATCCAGACCGGCGCCATCATCGGCCACTTCCAGCACGATTTCCGAGCCTTCGCGACGCAGGCGCAAGGTGATCTGGCCCTCTTCCGGCTTGCCGGCGGCCACACGCTGCTCCGGCGATTCCAGCCCATGGGCCACCGAGTTGCGCAGCATGTGCTCCAGCGGCGCGACCATGCGATCGAGCACGTTGCGATCCAGCTCGCCGTGGGTACCGTCCAGGCTCAGATGCACCTGCTTGCCGATATCCTGCGCCGCCTGACGCACCACGCGGCGCAGGCGCGGCACCAGACCATCGAACGGCACCATGCGCGCACGCATCAGGCCATCCTGCAGCTCGGAACTGACACGCGACTGCTGTTGCAGCAGCGAATCGTAATTGCGTGACAGATCGTCCAGCACGCCCTGCAGGCCGCCCAAGTCGGCGGCCGATTCGTTCAGCGCGCGGCTGAGCTGCTGCAGCGTCGAGAAACGATCCAGCTCGAGCGGGTCGAACGTGTGATCGGCCTGCTCCTGCTCACGACGGTAACGCGCCACGATCTGCGCTTCGGTTTCCAGATCCAGACGGCGCAACTGATCGCGCAGACGGGCGTTGGTGCGATCGAGCTCGGCCATGGCCCCGCGGAATGCGCCCAGCTGCTGTTCCAGACGCGAGCGGTAGATCGCCACTTCGCCCGCGTGGTTGACCAGGCGGTCCAGCAGATCGGCGCGGACACGCACCTGTTCCTGGCCACGCGAAGCGCCCTCCTCTTCGGCAACCTGCTGTTCGAACAGCGGCGCGGACAGCGGCTCGGCGGCGATGCCGGTATCGGCCACCGGCTGCGGCTCCAGCGGCTCCTCCAGCGCGGGCACCACCTGCGAGACAACCTCGTCCTGCACGGATGCCGGGCCATCGCTGGCCGGCACTGGCTCGCCCACCCACGCAGCCGGAGCGTCCGCACGGCCCTGGGTACGCGCATCGAAGGCCTGGATCAGATCAAACGGCATCTGCACCGCACGGTGTTCGCCGGTGCGGATCAACAACTGGTGTAGACGGTCGAAGCCACGTTCCAGCAGCTGCACGTCGCCACGGGTGATCTCGGTACGGTTGGCCGCGACCGCTTCCAGCAGCGACTCGATGCCATGGCCCAGATCACCGATGGCGTTGATACCGGCCATCCGCGCGCCGCCCTTGAGGGTGTGCAGGTCGCGCTGCAATCCCGCCAACAGTTCCCGGTCCTCGGGCGAGGCACGCAGCGCGCTGATCAGGCCATCGCAGTGGTCAAGCAGATCCTTGCCTTCCTCGACGAAGATATCGACCAGTTCGCGATCCAGATCATTGAAGTCCAGCGGACCGGCATCGATAGAAGCCGGCGCACTGCTGGTCCTTGGCGATACAGCCTCTTCCAGCGGCGCGGTGAGCGGTGCCAGAACAACCGGCGCTTCGGCTTCGGCTTCGGCTTCGGCTTCGGCTTCGGCTTCGGCTTCGGCTTCGGCTTCGGCTTCGGCTTCGGCTTCGGCTTCGGCTTCCTCATCCGCCTCCGCCGCCACCTACTCCTCCACCTCCTCCTCGCCCTCCGCCTCGTCCACGGCATCCGCCGGCAGCGCATCCACCTCCGTCGGCTCGGCCAACTCCGCCTCTGCAGCCGCCCCACCCTCATTCACATCAACCAC
>NZ_LLXS01000055.1:0-8330 GCF_001431585.1 Stenotrophomonas pictorum JCM 9942
AATGGATGGCCGGGCACTTGGCCGTTTCATTTGGCCTGAACCTACCTGACTTCGCCATTGCAATAGCCCCATCAGCACTTGTTCGACTGCATCCGGAAGGGAAAGACTTGGGTACCAGCCCTGTCTTTGCTTCCAAAGCAATCGAGCAGCTGAGCTGGCTCAACTACGCATCCAAAGAGCTGATTCCACTGCAGGTTCGTAGGGACATCGCCGTATTCGACTGGTGGGTTCACAATGCTGACCGGACGCTCACGGGCAATGGTGGCAACCCCAACCTGCTGTTCGACACCAGCACATCCGAGCTGATCGTGATCGACCACAATCTTGCATTCGACCCTGATTTCAACGAGGAAGCCTTCCTCAGTACGCATGTGTTCAGTGATGAATGGCGCGGCCTTTGCCAAGATCTCATGGAAATGGCAAATTACCGGACTAGGCTCAACCAAGCACTTGCAGCCTGGGACCAAGCTTGGCAGCAGGTCCCCGACGAGTGGCTGTTCCATGATGATGAGCAGTCAATACCCGTCAACTTCGATGCAGTAGCCTGCAAGACATTGCTTGAGCGCTGCGATCATCAGGATTTCTGGAGGATGGCATGAAGACTAAGGTCGCTTGCCAATACGCGATTGTAAGGTTCACTCCTTACGCCGAAACTGGCGAATTCGCCAACGTGGGCGTTGTACTCGCGTGTCCGGAGATCAACTACCTGCAAGGCCAGCTCGCCCCGCTGAAAAGAACGCTGCGTATAACCAACTTCTTCCAGGGATTGGAGGCTCGCATATACCGGGAAGCAATGAAGTATGTGGCAACAGAAATAAATCGCGTCGAAAATGCAGTAAAGCGTGAGGAAATCCCGGCTCATTTTGCTTTCGATTCAATCACGCGCCCACGTGAAGCACTTGTCACCTTCAGCCATACGCGGGTGATCTTGTCTGAGTCCCCAGAAGTAACTCTGAAGCAGCTATATGACCGCTTCATTGAGCGCGACTTCGCGACCAAGGAGTATCACGAGCAAATCCTCACCAAGGGGGTTGGCAAGATCCTAAGCACTGCGAGGCTGAAGACCTACTTCGATGACAGGGCCGTTGGTGACGACACGTACAATGTGAAGTTCCCGTTTGTCTCCACGAACCCAGATGTTCCACAGGTCGTCATCAAGCCGCTCTTTTTAGGCCACGATGAGCCGAACAAGATTTTTGAGCATGGCGGCACATGGGTCCACAGAATTGCCAGGCTCAAAAAGCACGGCCTGATGCCGAGACATACTCTTTTTGCCATTGATGAACCTGATGCAACAGCGGGAACTGCTATAACGAAGCGCATCAAAGCAGCGCGTGAGATCAGAAACGAGCTTCAGGATTTAGATGTGCAGATCGTCATGTCTGACGACAAAAATGGGCTTTTAAGCTTTGCTGAACTTGCAAGACCGACGTACTGAAAGAAAACCCCGCTCCGGCGGGGTTTTTTCGTAGGGGAATTCCTACACCGGGCAACGGGATGCGCTGATGGTTCCGGGCCTGCCGCGGCGCGACGATACGGTCATTCCAATAGCCAGCGGTGCTCCGTGTCCTACCCTGCCCTGCGTGCCGATTTCGATGCCCTGGCCCTCGATATCTTCGAGAAAGGCCCATCCATACAGCGTGCCGAGCTGACGCCGCTTGTCCAGGAGCTATGCGGCCTTGCCCTGCAGACGCTCGCCGCCGCCGAAGGCTGCGAGGACCGCCAGCCGATCACACGCTCGATCTGCACCATCCTGCATCGGGCCTACAGCCTGTCCAGCGCTGCCGAGCAAGCCAGTCACCTGCGGCAGCGGTTGCCGCACAGCAAGATGCCGGAGCTGAGTGCCCGTTTCTGATCAGCCTTCCCCCACGCAGCAGACCAAACTCGCCTATCGGTGGGCCTATGCCATGTATCCATAAGGCATCTGACTACCGAGACAATCCCTTGATGATTTCCGCTTGGGAGCGCGTATCCATGATCCTATCGATGGGAGCACCGCACTCCCTAATGATCTCTGGGAGGGTGCAGATTGCAGCGACACCCTGCTTTTGCCCTGAGTAGTCGAAGTACGAAGTTCTTAGCCTATCGCCTGAAAATATTTGGCGTAGCGCGACCCGTGCGCCGTCTCTGAAGTTTGCAGACGATCTAGCGTCATAGGGAAGGGAGATAGCCTCATGGTCATCAACTCTCACTTGCAAGAACTGACGGTCAATGGGGGCGTTGCTCATCGCTACGAATGCAACGCCATCCTGGCTAGCAGACAGGCCAATCCTCGCGGATGCGGATGTGATGGTGCATATCTGCATATCGGTCATCTGATCGGTTCGTTTACTGACCGTCCAGTCACAGGCTAAAGCGCAGTTAGGCAAAAGCAATAGAGCTCCAACGACCGGTCCGCACAGTCTCTTGTCCACCTATCAACTCCAAGAAATGTTTAGCCGAAATACCGCGGCAGGCGCGATCACGCCCCTAGGATAGCTTCTCTCCCACCACCTCTCCGGCACTTGCGCAGTTGCATCGACGACACAACGTGCCCCCTTGCCGATGGGTTGTTGTTGCACCGCCCACGATAATGAATGAAATCGCTGCGGTTCAGGATAACTAAACGCTGATTGTAAACTCTATGTTGACCAGTACATCAACTTGATGTTTACTCCATCCATCGCCCCACGACACTCCCATCCGGGAAGGGGCATGGAGACAGCCAGATGGACGCCGTAGGCCAGCAGCAAGCCACGCCGAGCCAGGTGCAGACCCCGTCCTGCATCGTGCCGTGCCCCAACATGATCTATGCCCGCCCCCGCAACCGGGCTGAATTCGACGCCATCTCGCTGCCGGCCACTGTCCATGACTGGAAGGCTGACGCCACCAAGACGCTGATCGAGAGCGATGGACGCAAGTGGGAAAGCCGCTGCACGTCCAAGTGCCTCGACCATGATGGCGTCCTCGTGTTCTTCCAATGGGTCGATTACCGCCACGCTGAAGTCGACGCGCACACCGGCGGTGCCGCATGAGCGCCAAGCTCGAGCGCGAGCTGGCTCGCCGGACCCGCGAGGACGCCATCTTCACGACGGTGATCGCCGCCATGGCTTTCTGTGTCGGCGCCGGTGTCATGGCGCTGCTGCAGGCAGGGGGTGTCGTATGACCCGCGCCCTCGCCTTCGCTCTGGCCGCCCTGCTGACCGGCTGCGCCGCCACCGGAGAGCCCGAAGCCTCCGCGGTTGATTCGACCAGCACCGCCGGCGACGTAACCATCCCGACCAACCTGGTTATCAGCAGCCCGCGCATCTGCGCAGCGCTCGCCGTCTACCAGATGGCCAAGCACGACGACTGGGGCCTGCGCGCCACCATCGCCCACGCCACGCTGAACGCCTTCGAGGCCGGCGGCGTGCCGAACTGCACCACCGGCGTGGCCGTAGCGCTGACAAGCGACTTCTCCCCCCGTCGCTGGCAGGACGCACTCGACGCCGTCGACGCCGTCACCAGCGGCTCCTATTCCATTTCCCCCGACGCCTGCCTCCGGGCAACCGCGGTTGTCCCCCTGTCATCGGTGGTCAACGCCAAATCCCCTCCGGCAGTTTGGGGGCAGTGCGTCATGCATGACCTGGCATTCGTGGAGGTGCAGCTGTGATCCGCGACATAAGCCTGCAGAGCGTAGACGCGATGTTCGACGCCGAGTTCGGTGCGCAGGTGCTTCCCCCGATCGCACCTCCCACCGACCCACATGCGGCGGCGGCCAACCCTGAGCCGGCCCCACCCAATGCGGAGCCGCGGGGATGAATCCGCCGGCGGCGATCTACCTACTGGGCCACGGCCTGGACGCGATTGTCACCAAGTCCCCACGCGTCGCGACTGCGCAAGACCGCCTTGATCGCTACGAGCTAGCTCAAGGCTACGCGCCACCTTCCCGCCTCCCCCTGCGCGTCCATCTCGGTGCCCAGTACCGGGAGGCATGGCGAAAGGGTTGGTTCCCTCGCTTCAACCGCTACAGCAATCCGCCCTCCAAAGCCCGCCGGCCATGCGCTCCCACAACGCCCAACTCGACATCTTCGAAGACGACCCGATCCGGCTTGCGAAGCGTAATGCAGCCGCTTGCCGCGTCGCTGCAGAGGTTGCCCGGGTGGATCCGCATTGGACAGCGCGCGAGCAAGTTGCACGCCACCAGCACTACCTCGCCGAAGCAGAGCGATACGACCGAATAGCCAGCGCAAACGGACAGCGCGCGCAGACACCGGCCTCAGATTGAAGGAGCAAGCAATGACCAGTCAGACCCTCCCCGAGTGCACCTGCCCAAGCGGCAACGGATCACTCCGCTGGCCCTGCCCTGCCCACGGCAGCGCGGCCGCAGACCTGAGCCGGGCCGAAGCCCCGCCGGCCGTGGTCGTTCAAGCCAGCTCCTTCCGCGTGATGAACATGGCCCTGTGCATCTTCGACCAGAGCTGGTCGCTGGATAGCGACTACCTGCGCTGCCGGGCCTGCCGGAGCCGCCAGCTCACCAACTACGCGAATGAGCCGTTCGAGCACGCCCCCGGCTGCGAGTTGGCCGACGTTTTGCCGGCGCGCCCCTGGCTGGAGCTGCTGCGCATCCTGGCGCCAATGCTTGCCTGCCCCGTCGCCGCAGCGCCGGCTGATACCTGGTTCGCCGATCAGCTCACCGCGATGGGTGAAGTGATCCCGCTGGCCAGCGCCCCCGCAGCGCCGGGGATCGACCTTGAACAGTTCCGCGAACGCATCAAGGCTGCAATTGTGCGCATTACGACGGGACAGGCCCTGATGCGCGTACCTGCAGACCAGACCGACCCGGACATTGTCCTCGCAGATATTCTGTCCCTGATCGACACCAGCCCCAAGGGCAGCTGCGATGCGCGTGAGCACTTTCAGGACCGACTGGCCGAGATCGAAGGCCGTCCGCGCCCGGAGCCGGAAGTCGATGAGGTCGAGGAAGTGATTGCGTCCCTCGGCGACGACGCCGCTGCCATGCTCGACAAGAACCCGGAGGATGAGCGCGCATTGAACATGCAGCGGGCCGCCGACCTGCTGGCCGAGTTGCAGCCCACCAGCCACGGCGCGGGGGTGTCGGAATGAATGCCAACTTCGATACGGACGTTATGCGCACTCTTCACGCTCGCGGCCCGAACGGAATGATGACCTACGTAATAGCGAACTGTCTGTCAGCAGGCCGCAAGCGCGTCCCAACTTCAAAGGTTCGGAGTGCTTTGGAGCGTCTGGAGCGGGTCGGGGCGGTCAAACGCGTGCCATCGGTTTATGCGCGCCAGATTTGCTGGGCGGTGCGCCATGACTGACGACATGCAGCGGGCCAGGGAGTTGCTGGCGGCGGTGTTCAACGACGAAGGGAGAGAAGCTTTCGCTCTCGGAGGCGCCGATGCTCCCGTGGTCGTCACTGTGCAAGGCGCGCTTACCGCCATCACCGCCGCCCTGCGCGCCGCGCCGGAGGGGCTTGCTCTGGTGCCGGTGGATTTGCGCACAGGTGCAGGGTACGAAGTGTGGGAGGCCGGTATCCGAGTTCGCAATATGGGCGGAAGCGTCGAGGAAATGTGGGCGGCAATGCTCGCCGCCCGCCCGCAGGGGGTGAAGGATGGCCCGTGATATGCCCATCGGCCTATGCGCCGTCTGTGACAACAACTTGGACCTGAGCGACGCGGGAATCTGCAAGACCTGCGGGCAAGGCTTCTGCTGGAACAGCTGTGGAACCTGGCATGGCGGTCAGCACGCCTGCCACAACTGCGTGCCCGTTGACGACGGCTGCCCACACTGTGGCGACCCGGACTGCGACACCGATTGCGGGGAGCGTGCGGAGATCTTCCGGGAACACCGCCGCAATCAGCTACTCGACATCGAGCTGGACGACGATGAAGACAGCCCGCAGGAGGCGAGCGATGCGTGATCTATCGCTTCCGCAGCAGCTCAAGCTCGCCCAGCACTTCCCGCAGCCCAGCGTCCGACTCAATGCCGCGCTGGTACGGGCTGCCTTCGTAGTAGCCAGGCCTGAGCCAGCGTTCAGCGCGATTGCCAAGCACCGCATCGGCGGCGTCGTGCAGCACCTCATGCCGGGCGTTCCTCTGCAGCAGCTCCAGGCGGTCCGCATAGGCGTCGAGGAGCGTGCCCGCGCCCTTCAACTCGCCGCCCGGGCTGCGCGTAGCCATGCGTGCGGTGTGCAACTGCGCCGCCAGCGCCAGCAGCAGGTGCCCGGTGTCCGAGTGCGGGCTGTCCAGCAGCTTTGCGGCCCGGTTCTGCGCCGCGGTGTAGAGCTGCGCGCGCGTCTGGTGGGTGTAGGGATTGGTCGCCATGGCGCGGATCGTAGCGCTGGCATGTATCAGGAGGTGATTCATGGCTGACGGCTCCCTGCGCTTCAACTTCCCGCTGCCGCAGTTGTCCCGGCTGCGCCCGGGCGAGATCGTGGTGGACCTGTTCGCGGGCGGCGGCGGCGCCAGCGAAGGCCTGAAGCAGGCGCTGGGCATCGACCCCGCACTGGCCTACAACCACGACGAGCAAGCCATCGGCATGCACGCGGCGAACCACCCGCTCACGCAGCACCACCGCGAGGACATCTGGCACGCAGATCCGCGCATGGACGTAGCCGGCCGCAAAGTCGGCTGGTTCCACGCCTCGCCCGATTGCACGCACTTCAGCCAAGCCAAGGGCGGCCAGCCGCGCAGCCGCAAGACGCGGGCGCTGTCGTGGGTGGTGCTCAAGTGGGTGGGCCAGCTGCTGGAAGCCGACAAGCGCACCGGCGGCAACACCGTGCCGCGCATTATCAGCATGGAGAACGTGTGGCAGATCCTCACGTGGGGGCCGCTGGTGGCAAAGCGCTGCAAGGCCACCGGCCGGGTGCTGCGCATGGATGGCAGCGTGGCCGAGCCGGCCGAGCGCGTACCTGTGGAAAACCAGCAGCTCATCCCGGACAAGCGCCACAGCGGCCGCACCTGGCGGCAGTTCGTGCATGCGCTGGAATCGCTAGGCTATGCAGTGGAATGGCGAAAGCTGGTGGCCAGCGACTACGGCGCCGGCACCAGCCGCGAGCGCCTGTTCCTGCTCGCCAGACGCGATGGCCAGCCGATTCAGTGGCCCCGCCCGACACATGGCAAGGCGCACGGCCTGATGAAGCTGGTCACCGCCGCTGACAGCATCGACTTCAGCGACCTGGGCCGCTCCATCTTCGACCGGCCGCGCCCATTGGCCGACGCCACCATGCGCCGTATCGCCAAGGGCCTGAAGCGCCACGTCGTCGATGCCGCCGAACCGTTCTTCCTCACCGAGTTCGCCAACGCCGGCAACGGCGGCCGCACCTGGTCGGCGCAGGAGCCGCTGCGTACCCAGTGCGCTGGGGTGAAGGGCGGGCACTTTGCGGTGGTGGCGCCGGCGCTCGTCAAGTTCAAGGGCGACAGCATTGGCCAACCGGTCGATTCCCCCTTGCCGACGATCACCGCGGGGGGCGCCTGCAAACGACCCGCGGGCGCTGCTCATTCACTCGCATTGATGGCCGCCTTCCTCGAGCAGGCCAACGGTGGGTTCGCTGCCGACAACAGCGGCCACGACCTGCGCAAGCCCATCAGCACCATCACCGCCAGCGGAAGCCAGCAGCGCCTGGTGACCGCCGATGTGGCCGAGCTATCGCCCGAGCAAGAAGCCGGCGCACTGCGCGTGGCCGCTTTCCTCATCAACTACTACGGCAACGGCACCGCCCTGGACGTACGCGATCCGCTGGACACGATTACCACCCGCGATCGCATGGCACTGGTCACCGTGATGATCGGCGCCACGCCCTACGTGATCACCGACATCCGGCTGCGCATGCTCAAGCCCCGCGAGCTGTTCACCGCCCAAGGCTTCCCGCCGGACTACATCATCGACCGCACCGCCAACGGCAGCCCGCTGACCACCAGCGCCGCAGTGCGCATGGTCGGCAACAGCGTGAGCCCGGCACCGATAGCCGCGCTTGCCCGCGCAAATCTAGACCCCGTACTGCAGCACGAAAGGATGGCCGCATGAGTCAATCAACCCTCAATCAACCTCAGGTGTCGCCCCTCAGTCAACCGGAGGTCTTGCTGACCATCCAGGGCGTCAGCGCCCAAGCCGGCGTGCAATCCTCCTTCATTTACGAGCGTATGAAGGCAAAGCAATTCCCGAAGTCCATCCGAGTCGGCGGGCGCGCGCTGTGGTTGCAGTCGGAAGTCCAGGCCTGGATTCAAGACCAAGTGTCGAAAAACAGACAAATTCAGCCGGATGGGTAGCTGGGTGGGTAGGTAAAGGGCAGAAACGAAAAAAGCCCCTATTCCTAGGGGCTTTTTCCTTAATCTGGCGGAGAGGGGG
>NZ_LLXS01000056.1:0-35621 GCF_001431585.1 Stenotrophomonas pictorum JCM 9942
CTGCAGGCCATTGCCACCGCCAGACGCCTGGGCGCACAGGTGGAGGGTTTCGATGTGCGTCCGGAAACCAGTGAACAGATCCAATCGCTGGGCGCAAAATTCCTGGATCTGGGCGTCAGTGCGGCCGGTGAGGGCGGCTATGCGCGGCAACTCACCGAGGACGAGCGGGCCGAGCAGCAGCGCTGTCTGGCCGAGCATCTCAAGAGTGTGGATGTACTGATCTGCACCGCCGCGGTACCGGGCCGGCCGGCGCCGCGCATCATCAGCGCCGCGATGGTGGCCGGCATGAAGCCCGGTAGCGTGATCGTCGATCTGGCCGCGGAAACCGGCGGCAACTGCGAAGCGACGCAGCCGGGGCAGACGGTGGAGGTGGGCGGCGTGACCGTGGCCGGCCCGCTCAATCTGGCCAGCATGGGCGCGGTGCATGCCAGCGAGATGTACGCGCGCAACGTCTACAACTTCGTGGCGCTGTTCCTCAAAAATGGCGCGCTGGCTTTCGACTGGAACGACGAGCTGCTGGCCAAGACGGTGTGGCCTGCGCGCCCGGCCGGTGGCGAGATTCCGCCGGTCTGAGCCTTCCCTCCCGGAGAGGGCAGCTGTGCCGGCCCGGCCGGCGCAGCCGGGCTTAGGGCTCGGAACGCGCCGGTGGCGGATTGGCCTGCACCCACTGCCGGCGCTGTTCGGGCGTCATCTTGTGCCACTGCTCGCGCAGCTGCTGGCGCTGCTGCTTGTCCATGCCGCGCATCCTGGCGAACAGCGCCTGCGCGTCGCGCCGCTGCTCGGCCGTCATGTGTTCGAACCGGTGCATGCCGCGGCGGGCCTGTTCGCGCTGCTCGGGTGTCATCTGCTGCCAGCCGCGGGCGTGTTCGTACATGCGCTGGCGGCGCTCGGGCGATGCGTTCCAGCGGTCGCGGACCGGGGCGATCAGGGTTTCGCGCTGGGCGGGAGTGAGTTGCTCCCATTCGGGCAGCGTCTGGGCGGCCAGCGGGGCGCTCAGGCACAGCAGCAGCGGGATCAGCACGCGGGGCAGGGAGGTTGTCATCGTCTTCATTCCATCGCCAGGGCGTCCGAGCCCAGCCACAGGTACAGCTCCGGGCTCTGCTCGAACAGCAGGGTGTCATCGGGGATATCGCCGGCATCGTCCGCCAGCACCGGCGCGGCGGGCGGCGGGGCGCGGTCGAACTGCAGCGCCGCGGTAACGGCAAGCACCGCCGAGCAGGCGGTGGCCAGCCACCAGCCGCGGCGTCGCCAGGGGGATGTCGCCTCAGCCGCATTGGCCTGTCGGGCACCCCGCAGGCGGGCCAGGGTGGCGTGCGACAGCGCGCCATTGGCGTGCTGCTGCAGCAGCTGCAGCCGGTGGTCGAACTGATCGGGGGGTGTGGGCAGGCGGTTCACCGCGTGGCCTCCAGTTGTTTCTGCAATGCGTCGCGCGCGCGCGACAGGTGGGTTTTGACCGAGCCTTCCGAACAGCCCATCGCTCTGGCGGTGGTGGCCACATCCAGCTCCTGCAGCACGCGCAGGCTGAAAGCTTCGCGCTGGCGGGCAGGCAGCCGCCGCAACGCCTGCACCAGCCGCGCGTAGTCCTCGCGCTGCTCGTGCGCCTGTGCCGGACCGGCGGCGTGGTCGGCCCAGTCGATGGCACTGTCCTGGTCCTGTTCGTCCTGCGGTGCCCAGAACTTCAAGCGGAAGCTGCGGCGCCGCTGCAGGTCGATGATGCGCCGGCGCAGGATGCTCCAGAACAGCGGGGTCCATTCCTCGGGCGGCTGGTCGCGGTAGCCGAGCATCCGCTCCATCGCGTCCTGCACCGCGTCCAGCGCGTCCTCGCGCTGGCGCAGACCGGCCTCGGCAAAACGGAAGGCGCGCGGGCCGACCCCGGCCAGAAATACGTCCAGCGAGGCCGGTGCCGCGGCAGATGGCATCAGGGGTGGACTGGTCACCAGCACAGGGTAGCGTTCCGGGGGGTTCTGGATGGAATAACGCCTGGGCGCCCGATCGGTTGACACGGCAGTGGTCGCCTGGGCTTTCGTTGCATGGTTATGATGCTGGACAGGCGCATCCAGCCTTGGAGAACACAGCAATGAGCGACGGGTTCGTAGCGTTGTACATCTTCATGCTGGCCGCGATCGCCGGCCACGTGATCATCTCGCGGGTGCCGGTGATCCTGCACACCCCGCTGATGTCCGGTTCCAACTTCATCCACGGCATCGTGCTGATCGGCGCGATGGTGGTGCTGGGCCACGCCGACACCACGCTGGAGAAGGCCATCGGCTTTGTCGCCGTGGTCCTGGGCGCAGGCAACGCGGCCGGTGGCTATGTGGTCACCGAGCGGATGCTGGAGATGTTCAAGTCCAGCAAGAAGGCCGGCAGCACGGAGGACAAGGCTTGAACCTGACAACCACGCAACTGCTTTCCTGGCTGGTGAGCGCCAGCTATCTGGTCGCGGCCACCCTGTTCCTGCTCGGTCTGCAGCGGATGGCCTCGCCGAAGACCGCGCGCAGCGGCATCCACTGGGCCGGACTGGGCATGCTGATCGCCACGGCGGCCACGTTCTTCCTGCCCGGGCTGCACAACCTCGCGTTGATCGCGCTGGCGCTGGGGCTGGGCACCGGACTGGCCTGGGTATCGGCCAAGAAGGTAGCCATCACCGACATGCCGCAGATGGTGGCGCTGTACAACGGCATGGGTGGCGGGTCGGCGGCGGCGATCGGCGCGGTGGAGCTGCTGCGCTTCGCCGACGTCGCCGGCCGGGACACCCGCCACTGGAGCGCGCAGGCCATCGCCGATCTGGCGGCGCGGCAGCCGTCCGCGACGGTGCTGACCTTGGCGGTGATCGGCTCGGCGATCGGTGCGGTATCGCTGTCCGGTTCGATCATCGCCTGGGCCAAGCTCGACGGGCGCCTGGACAAGCGCGTCACCTTCCCCGGGCAGCAGGTGTTCAACCTGCTGGTGGCGGTGGCGATGCTGGTGCTGGGGGTGTGGGCGGCGATCAGCCTGCAGCCGCTGGCGATCATCAGCTTCTTCGTGGTGGCGCTGGCGCTGGGCGTGCTGATGACCCTGCCGATCGGCGGTGCCGACATGCCGGTGGTGATCTCGCTGTACAACGCCTTCACCGGTCTGGCGGTGGCTTTCGAGGGCTATGTGCTGGGCAACGAGGCCTTGATCATTGCCGGCATGATGGTCGGCGCGGCCGGCATCCTGCTGACCCGGCTGATGGCCAGGGCGATGAATCGGCCGATCAGCGGCGTGCTGTTCTCCCACTTCGGCGGCAGCGGGCAGGGGGCGGAGATCGGTGGTTCGCAGAAGCCGATCGAAGCGGCCGATGTGGCGGCGATGATGGCGTTTGCCGAGCGCGTGGTGATCGTGCCGGGTTACGGCCTGGCGGTGGCGCAGGCCCAGCACAAGATCTGGGAACTGGCGCAGCGGCTGATCGAGCGCGGGGTCAAGGTCAAGTTCGCCATCCACCCGGTGGCCGGGCGCATGCCCGGGCACATGAACGTGCTGCTGGCCGAGGCCGGCGTGCCGTATGACCTGATCGCCGACATGGATGACATCAATCCCGAGTTCGCCACCACCGACGTCTCGCTGGTGATCGGCGCCAACGACGTGGTCAATCCGGTGGCCAAGACCGACCCTACCAGCCCGATCTACGGCATGCCGATCCTGGACGTGGTCCATTCCAAGAACACCATCGTGATCAAGCGCGGCAAGGGCACCGGCTTTGCGGGCATCGAGAACGCGCTGTTCTACGCTGACAACACGCGGATGCTGTACGGCGATGGTGCCGAAGCGGCCAGCTCACTGGTCAGCGAGTTGAAGGCGCTGGACGGCGGGCACTGAGGGGGCTCAATGGAAAACTACGGGGGCGGTGGTCGCCGCAGGTGGTTGCAGGTCGTCGGCGACGAGGCCGGTACAGGCAAATGATGCTGGGGGAGCGCGCAGGCCTTTCCGTGCTTCGCTGGTGGTGCAGCCGAAGGCGTGCTTGAACGCACGGCAGAACGCACTCTCGCTTTCAAAGCCCAGGGCATCGGCGATCTCGCAGACCGAAAGGTCGGTGGTGTAGACCAGCTCCCACGCGCGCTGGTGGCGCAGGCGCGTGGCGTACTCGCACGGCGTCTCGCCAAATACGCTGCGGTAGATGCGGATCAGGTGGGTCGGAGAGTAGTTGGCCACAGCCGCAAGCCGGGCCAGGTCGAGACGGTCATCGATGTTGCAGCGGATCAGGTGCTGCACCCGCAGCAGGCGCAGCAGGGTCTGATGGCGGCGCACCGCGGTACGTCCGCTGCACCGGTTCAGCTGGTCGTACCGTTCCTGCTGGTGCTCGATCAGTGCATCACGGAGCCAGGTCATGCTGTCCACGACCGCGGCCTCGTCGGTACCACCGCCGAACCAGCACGCACGCGCCAGGTGCACCACGGGACGGCCGAGTGCCTGCGGGCAGCGGGTTTCGCCCGGGATCAGATTGGTGCCGCCGGGGCTGCGGCAGGGAAGCTCGTGCCACACGTGTGCGGGTGCGGTGATGCACAGCCACCAGCATGAAGTGCGGCAGGCGATGCGCAGGTTGCCATCCAGCCAGAGTTGCAGATGCCGTGAGGTCAGTTGCCAGGGGGTGTCGCCATTGCCCAGCTCCACCACCCCGCGCAGTACCCCGACGACGCTGATCCAGCCGGCGGGAATCGACAGCCTGGCGCCGCGGCTGCTGCCGGCGATGGCATGCACGCACGCCGGTTGTTGAGCCGGCAGCTCCAAGGAGTGGATGCCGTGGAGGTGATGGTGCTGGATTCTCACTTCGCTTCCGTTGCGGGCGTGCAGCCGGCGATACAGGGAAATGGCGGGGACGTAGGCACGGAACAACCCATCGACACGCTGAAAAGTACGGCGATTCAGGCTGTGGAATTCCGGCAGGAACTGTCAGGTCCGTAATGTTCGGGACGGGGAGTGAAGATGTAATGAAAAAAGCCCGGACATGCCGGGCAGCTCCGGAATGCCCCCTGCTTGCCCTGTTGGTATCGAGGGCTGAGCCAAGGTCTCGCCTGGGAGAGAGTTGCCAGGTTTCCGGACGGCTTTATGCTGCTTGCATGGCTCGATCAAGGCCGTGCCTGGCTTTGCATTCGGATAGACCATTGTTGCGAATTCATCTGCTTATTGTTCCTTCTGAAACTGATCGGGAGACGTGGCGGTGGTGCAGATCCAGCTTGCTCAGGCGCTCGACTACCTCAATCGCGGTCAACCACGGCAGGCAGCGGCATTGATGCGCCAGCTGTTGGAGCTGACCCCCGATTCGGTTCAAGGCCTCCAGGTGCTGGCGCTGGCGATGGCCCAGCAGGGCGAAGCCGGGACGGCTCGGCAGCTGCTGGACCGGGCGACACGCCTGCAGCCGCAGTCATCCGAGCTGTGGATCAATCTGGGCAATGCCTGTCTGGAATGTCGTGATCACGCCGGCGCCGATCTTGCGTTCCAGCGTGCGCGGGCGCTGGGAAGCCAGACAGTGGCGTGTTGGCTGGGACAGGGGTTGGCGTGTCTTGCATTGCACCGTTTCGTTGAAGCCAACGACTGGTTGGCACGAGCATTCGCAACAGAGCCCGATGCTGACGATGTGCGTCTGGCCTACGCGCAATCACTTTCAGAGTTGGAACGGTTCGACGCGCTGGTGCAGTGCCTTGATGGCGTGAATGAAGCAGGACTCAATGCAGAGCAGCAACGGGTTTTGGCCTGGCTGTGGGCGCAGGCCGGCAGGGAGCAACAGGCGTTGGCGTTCTATCGGCGCCTGCTGCAGCAGGCGCCTGGCGATCATGAATCGCGCATCCGGCTCGCCTTGCTGCTGGAACGGCTGAACCGAATCCCCGAAGCCGCCACCGTAATTGATCCGATCGAGCCGGAAGCAGCAGCGTCCGATGCCGGCATGTTCGCGTTGGCCTCGGCGCGCGTGTCGCGGCGGCTTGGCGATGCCGGTGCCGCGATCGCACGATTGATGCCTGTCTTGTCGCGCGAGCTGCCGGCCGCCATGCGGGCCCAGTTGCAGTTTGAGCTGGCCAAGTGCCACGACATGCAGGGTGCCGTCGATGACGCTATGGCGGCGTTGGCGCACGCCCACGATGCGGCAGGGGCGGCGTTCCTGGAACGTCTGCCGGATACCCGGCCTCCGGCCCCCCTTGGCTGGCTGCAGCAACGCATGCGCCATCCCGCACCTGTGTCATGGCAGGCTCAGGTTGAAGATGCGGCGCCGGTGGATCCGGTATTTCTTGTCGGATTTCCCCGCTCGGGTACCACCCTGCTGGAGCGGATGCTGGACGCCCATCCGCAGCTGGATGTGCTGGACGAGCGGCCGGCGCTGGAGGTTGCCATCGAGCAGCTGCGCAATGACGCCCACTGGCGGGACAGCGATCTGGATCATTCGCTGGCCGCGCTCAGGCCCGCGCAGATCGTGCAGGCGCGTCAGTGCTACTGGAGCGAAGTGCGCCGTCATGTGCAGCCGCAGCATCGCCTGGTCGACAAATACCCGTTGACGATGACGCGCCTGCCGTATGTGGCACGCCTGTTTCCGCAATCGGATTGGCTGCTGCTGCTGCGCCATCCCTGTGACTGCGTGTTGAGTTGCCACATGCAGGCATTCGGCATGAATGGCGGCGCGCTGGCTTTTGCGTCGCTGGAATCCACCGCGCGCACCTATGCGGCGGTGATGGCGTGGTGGGAGGCGCAGCGCCAGCGGGTGCCTGTGCGCGTGCATGTACTGCGCTATGAGGACCTTGTGCATGACGTGCCCGCACGGCTGGAGGCATTGATGGGGTTTCTTTCGCTGTCGATGGCGCCGGAACAACTGGCTTCACACCGCGCGTCGGCGACGCGCACCCGACGCATCAATACGCCCAGCTATGCGCAGGTGATCCAGCCGGTCAATGCCAATGCCATCGACCGCTGGAAACGCTATCGCGCGCATTTCAGTGACGCCACGCTGGCCACGCTGGCGCCGTGGGTGGAGCGCTACGGCTACAGGTGGGACTGACGCTGCGGAAAGCGCAGGTACGTCGACAGGATGTACTTGTCCTGGTCCGGCGAGGCTTGCCCCTGATGCGCGTACATCCAGTACGGCGGGAACATCAGCAACCGTCCAGCGCGCGGCGCGATCCCGGTATGCAGGCCCGGGAACCAGGTCCGGCCACCGTTGTCGACATCGTTCAGATACCAGAGAAACACCAGATAACGGTCGCAGACCTCATTGATGGAGTCGAAGTGGGTCTGGAATTTTTCCTCGTTCCCCGCACGGTAGCGCTTGAGGATCAGCGGACTGAGCAGGGGGCTGTCGGGTACGGCGATCGGCAGGCCCACGTCGGCGTTGTAGCGGTGCAGTGCCTGGCTGACCAGTTGCCGGAAGAAGGACAGAAACGGTGCATCGGACAGGCGGCTCACGTCCAGCTCGGTCCAGGCGCTGTCATCCAGGCCCGCGCGCACGCCGCGTCCGTTGCGCTGCTGGAAGCGGGCCAGCGAATTGAAAGAGTCGATGAGTTTGCTGCACAGCTCAGCGGGCAGGCTGTGATCGTAGGTACGGATGTAATGGCGCAGGTCCGCTCCGGAAGTATCCGCCGCGGCGTTGGCCGCGGCGGATGACGCTGTTGCGAGGGTGGACTCAGAAACGGGCAGTCCAGCGCATCCAGTAGTAACGGCCGATGGCATCGTAGGTCCGCATGTCCGTAGAGGCGTTGAAGCCAGAATAGATCAACGGCGGCTGGCGGTCAGTAAGGTTGCGCACGCCGACCTGGATGGAGCTGTTCTTGAGTTCCTCGAACTGGTAGCCGATCTGGAAGTCGGTCTGCGTGTAGGACGGCACCCGGCGCTTGGCGACGAAGCCCGGCTCGCTGGGATCGGCCACATCCGGCGCCTCGTAGACGTGGTGCACATAGCGGGTGGTGATGCTGGCGCTCAGATTGCCGAGCGACCAGCTGATGTCGTTGAGCGCGCGCCAGCGGGCCAGGTTGCCAAAGCCGGAGGAGGCATTGTCGACAAAGGTGCCGGCCAGGCCAACGCTCTCCGGAATCTCCGGGAATGCGCCGACGTCGCTGGTGGGATCGCCGGCCAGCAGCCGCACGTTGTACTCGGCCAGATAAGTGGCATCCAGGTTCCAGGAGAACTTGCCCCAGGCGCTTTCGGGGAACATGTAGCGCATGCCGATGTCCACGCCGGAGGTCTTCAGGCTGCCGAAGTTGCCGATCACGTTGGTCATCTGGGCAACGTCGCCGGCGTCGTCACGGACGAAGGTGTCGCAGTAGCGGCCCTGGTTGAAGCACTGGTTGAGTATCACGTTTTCCGGCAGGTTGGTGATGAACTGGTCCAGTTTCACCCGCCAGTAGTCGGCGGTGACGCTGAAACCTTCCAGCCAGCCGGGGCTGTAGACGAAGCCATAAGTGAGGACGTTGCCTTCCTCGGGTTGCAGGTTGGGATCGGCAACCTGGAACGAGGTGACCTGGTTGTTGCTTTGCTGGAACGAGCCATCCGTGGGAACGCCAGCACAGGCGACGGGATTGCCGCCGGTGTAGCCGTTGCAGGGGTCGGTATAGGTGTTGGCGCTGGGGACGGTCGGCGCATACAGATCGCCGATGGTCGGAGCGCGGAACACGTCAGCGTAGGTGGCGCGGACCAGCAGGTCGGCAAACGGCTTCCACTCCACACCGATCTTGGAATTGGTGGTGCCGCCGAAGTTGGAGTAATCCGAGTAGCGGGTGCCGAGAGTGACAGTGAGTTTGTCGGCGAACGGCATATCCGAAAGCAGGGGCAGCAGGGCTTCGGCGTAGATCTCGTTGACGTCGAAAGAACCCGAGATATCACCGAACGTACAGGCTTCCTGGGTGATCAGACACACCGTTTCGCCCGGCGGGATGATGGTCAGGAAGTCACTGGTGGAGCTGGCCGATTCTTCGCGGCGTTCCACGCCGACCGCCAGCGAGGCCATACCGGCGGGCAGCTCGAACATGTCACCGGTGATATTGGCGCTGAAGACCTTCAGGTCGTTTTCGTTGGAATTGGTGATGGTGGGGTTGATCAGGTTCAAGGCCGCCAGCTGCGCCTGGCCGGCAGGAGTGTTCGGATCCGGGGCCGGGCCCATGAAGTTGACCGGCAGGCAACCGGCTATAGCCGTGGTGGCATCGCCCGGTGTCCGCACGCAGATCGGGTTGCCGGTGGCCGGGTCAATCATCGACGGGCCAAGCGCATCGGTCAGGCCGGGGCTGTACAGGTAGCCGCGTACCGACGAGCTTTGCGGAGTCCGGCCATAGGAGTAGGCCGCATCCCAGCTCCAGCTGCTGTCGCCGAAATTGCCGCGCAAACCCGCGGTGATCTGGTAGGTATCGGTCTCGAATCGGGTGGTACGGGTCGGGATGAAGTCACGCAGGCGCAGACGCGCATCGGTGATGTCCACGCCGAACGGGTTGTAGATGCTGTCCTTGCTGATCGGCACGTTGTCGACCGCGGCACGGCCGTCGAATGGCAGCGGCGCAATGAAGAACGAGGACTCGGTCTTGAGCCAGGAGCCCAGCAGGAAAGCTTCGACATGCTGGCTCAGGCGGTAGTTGCCGCTGACGAACATGCTGGTGCGTTCCTGCGGCGTCAGGTTGAGGTTGCCGTCGGCCTGGAAGTTGTAGACGTCGGTCTGGCCGTTGAAGCAGCGGAAGTCGGAGCCCGAGGTTCCCGGCCGGCCGTCGATGCGGGTCAGCACCACGTTCGGATTGGGGTTGGCGGCACTCGGCTGGGCGCAGTTCGCATCGAGCGTGGCGCCACGGGCCAGCGCGACATCGCGCGGCAGCACATAGCGGCCGGTGAGGATGCGGCTGGTGCCGCCGATGCCTTTTTCGCCGGCATACAGCTGGTAGGGCTGGCTGGAATAGGCACGGTCGGCTGCACTGACCGAATCCTCCTTGTCATAGCTCGCGCCCAGGATCAGGTTGCCCTTCTCGCCGGTCATGCCGAAGGTCGCGTCAAAGCGTTGCGTGCCTGCATCGCCGCGCGAGGAGATGCCGTAGTAGGCGGAGGCCTCCAGGCCATCGAAATCCTTGCGCAGAATGAAATTGACCACGCCGCCGATGGCATCGGAGCCATAGATCGCAGAGGCGCCATCCTTGAGCACCTCCACGCGTTCGATGGCCGCCATCGGAATCGAGTTGACGTCTACCGCGCCGTTGGCGTTGCTGACGGTGCCGATCCAGCGACGCCCGTCGACCAGCACCAGCGAGCGGTTCACGCCCAGGCCGCGTAGGTCGATGGTGGCCGCGCCGGCGCCACCGCCGTTGTTGACCTGGGGATTGGTGGCGGCACCGGCAATGGCCGGTGTGCGCTGCAGGAACTCGCCGACCGTGGCTGCGCCGGAGTTGTCGATGTTCTGGCGATCGATCACGAACACCGGACTGGAGGTTTCCAGGTCGGCGCGCTTGATGCGCGAACCGGTGACCTGGATGCGATCCAGGTTGGTGGCTTCTTCCTTGGGAGGCGTGTCCTGGGCGAGGACGTCGCCGACCGCGCCCAGCGCCAGCGCGGCGGTGGACATCGGCAGCAGGGCGCAACGAATGGCGTGGCTCAGGGGCTGGATACTCACGTTTGACTCCGCAGGGTGGGTACTCGGTGCGAAGAAATTACGAATATTTAACGCCGATGAGTGTGCGCATCAGGCACAGGTCTATGTGCCGGAACTGACATTTCGCCCCGGCAGGATTGGGATTTTTTGACCGGGGTTGCACCCGGAACAACAGCCCGCGTCAGCGCGCCGCGCGCCACGCCACCAGCAGCGCGATGGATAGCCAGAGCATTTCGGGCAGGCCGTTGGCCAGTGCCAGCAGCGTCCACGCCAGGTGCGGGCCCATACGCAATGCCGATTCCCACGGGTTCAGGCCCATCGGTCCGCCCATATACGCGGCGGCGATGCCCCAGTTGGCGGCAGCGGCAATCAGCACGGTGGCGGCGATGGCGATGACGACCCGCGCGCGGCCCGCGCGGAAGGTGCCCAGGCGCAGCATCCAGGCTGCTTCCAGGGCGGCCAGGACCGCCATCCAGCCGGCCTGGGTACCGGTGGCCAGCGCGGCCAGCAGCCACGCGACGGCGATGGTGATACTTCCCAGCAGCAGCAACAGCGGCCAGAGCCAGTGGTGGGGGCGACCGGCCGGCGAGGAAACTAAGGACATGGGGCATTCCCGAACAGATTCGGCAGCATAGCGTTTCAGCGGCGAGGGTGCCCAGTCGGATAAAATGGCCGCCTTGCGGGAAGTTTCCGCGTCCCCATATCCCTCTACATGTATTCCCGCAGCAGCGAACCCGTCCATTTCGAACGCGATTGCCCGGCCGTGATGGTGCCGCAGGGCGACAGCGTGACCCTGCCCGCCGGCAGTTACGGCTACATCACCCAGGCACTGGGTGGCAGCTACACCGTGTTTGTCGAGGGCAATCTGTTCCGCATTGCCGGCAAGGACGGCGATGCCATCGGCAAGGAGCCGCCACCGGGGCTGGAGCTGCCTGAGAACGCCGGTGACGAAGATGTGGAAAAACTGGTGTGGGAGCAGCTTCGTACCTGCTTCGACCCGGAAATTCCCTTCAACATCGTTGATCTTGGCCTCATCTATGAGGTTGACATCAAGCATCTGGACGATGGCAAGCGCGAAGTCGATGTGAAGATGACGCTGACCGCGCCTGGCTGCGGCATGGGCGAGATTCTGGTCGACGACGTGCGCAGCAAGCTGGAAATGATTCCGACGGTGGCCCAAGCTGACGTCGATCTGGTGTTCGATCCACCGTGGGGCCGGCACATGATGTCCGAGGCCGCCCGGCTCGAAACCGGCATGCTGTAGTTCCCGACCCGGTGCCGGCCTGGCATCGGGCGGCGTCCCAACCCGCAATCTGGAAGGAATTATCCGGTGTCCCAGTCTTCGCTGAGTTTTGCCGTCACCCGTTCGGACCATCCCCGCAGCGCCGCCGAGCGCGCCAAGATCCTGGAGAAGCCGGGCTTCGGCCTGCACTTCACCGACCACATGGTGGCCGTACGCTGGGACAAGGACACTGGCTGGCATGACGCGGCGGTGATGCCGTACGGGCCGATCGCGCTGGATCCGGCCGCGGCCGTGCTGCATTACGGCCAGGAGATCTTCGAGGGCATCAAGGCCTACCGTCATGCCGACGGCTCGATCTGGACGTTCCGGCCGGAGGCCAATGGCCGCCGCCTGCAGCGTTCGGCCGCGCGCCTGGCCCTGCCGGAGCTGCCGGTGGAGATCTTTGTCGAGTCGCTCAAGCAGATGGTCGCCGTGGACAAGGACTGGGTGTCCGATGCCGACGAGGCCAGTCTGTACTTCCGCCCGTTCATGATCGGCGATGAGGCCTTCCTCGGCGTGCGTGGCGCGCACAAGGCCAGCTATTACGTGATCGCCAGCCCGGCGGGCCCGTACTTCGCCAAGGGCGTGGCGCCGGTGGCGATCTGGCTGTCCACCGACTACGCGCGTGCGGCCAAGGGCGGTACTGGTGCGGCCAAGTGCGGCGGCAACTACGCCGCCTCGTTGCTGCCGCAGCAGCAGGCGCAGGCGCAGGGCTGCTCGCAGGTGCTGTTCCTGGATCCGGTCGAGGGCAAGTACCTGGAAGAGCTGGGGGGCATGAACGTGTTCCTGGTCTACGGCAAGACCAACACGCTGGTCACCCCGGCGCTGTCGGGCAGCATCCTGGAAGGCATCACCCGCGAGTCGATCCTGCAGCTGGCGCGCGACCGCGGCATGACCGTGGAAGAGCGCAAGGTCACCCTCGACGAGTGGAAGCAGGGCGTGACCTCGGGCGAGATCACCGAGGTGTTCGCCTGTGGTACCGCCGCGGTCATCACCCCGATCGGCCAGCTCAAGGGCGAGGGCTTCTCGGTGGGCAACCTGGATGCGCCGGCTGGCGAGGTGACCATGTCGCTGCGCAAGGAGCTGACCGACATCCAGTACGGTCGTCAGGCCGATCGCCACGGCTGGCTGGTGCGTCTGGACGCCTGAGTCCGCCCCGGCTGATCCCACAAAAAGCCCCGCCTGTTGCGGGGCTTTTTGTTGCGCGGGACGGTGGGCTGTCAGTCCTCGCAGATATCGGCCAGCGTCGCCTGCAGGAAGCACACGGCATCGGCGGGGGCGATCTCCAGCAGCAGGCCGCGCTGGCCGGCGTTGATGTACAGCGTGGCGTGTTGCCGCGCACAGCTGGCGAACACGATTGCGGCCGGTCGCTGCTGGGCGAACGGGCTGATACCGCCGACCTTGTAGCCGCTGCGCTTCTCGGCCTCGGGGACTTCCATCATCTGCGCCTGCTTGCCACCGCAGTGGGCGGCAAGCTTCTTCAGCGACAGCCGCCGGTCGGAGGGAATCACCGCCACCACCGGCTGCTTGTCCACCCAGGCCATCAGCGTCTTGAACATTCGTGCCGGCACGATGCCCAGCGCCTGCGCGGCGGCCAGCCCCTTGCTGTCGACCTCGGCCGAATAGTCGTAGGCATGCACGTCATGGGCGACGCCGGCTCTGGCCAACGCGGCGGTGGCGCGGGTGCCCTTGGCCACTTACAGCGCTTCGAAACGGTTGGCGTCGACGTTCTTGCGGACCTTTTCCGGATTCCAGATGCGGCCGTTCATGGCGATGTAGACACCTTCCGGCAAGGATTGCACCGCGCCGATCGCGCAGCCGATGTTGAATTCGGCGTCCGAACCGCGGAACCGGGCCGGGCTCAGCGCGCCGGTCATCACGATGGTCTTGCCCGGGAGGGTGCTGAGCACCTTGCCGGTGGCGACCATCGAGTCGGTGCCGTGGGTGACCAGCACATGGCGGGTCGGCTGCGCGGCGATGGTGGCGCGGATCAGTTCGCGGTCGGCGTCGGTGATGTGCAGCGAATCCTTGCGCAGGATCGGGATCACGTTGAAACGGAAGGTGACGCCCAGCTCGCGCAGGATCATGCCGATCTGCGGATCACCGATCTGGTAGTCGGATTTGTCGTCGAAGTAGATCTTGTCGATCGTGCCGCCGGTGGTGACGATCAGGAGTTCTTCCATCATTGCGGTAAATCCTTGCGGTGACTGCCTGCGGCGAACGCGCCGCGCTGGCGGGCATGATAAAGCGCGTCCGCCGACCGCGGCAGGGGTGCATTGGCGTCACCGCGCCTGCTCAGTGGCCGGACCCAGCGCCGCCCGCGCCACGCTTGGCGGCAAAACGCGCGCGCATGCCCGGCACGCTGACCAGCGCCACGATCAGCAGCGACAGCACGATCCCGGCCCACGCATACAGCGCCATATCGCGATGCGCCCAGGCGTGCATCACGCCATGGCTGAACCAGAACAGGGCCAGCACGCCGGCCCAGAAGCGCGCGTAGCCGCGCTGCGCGACCACCCCGACCAGCAACAGCAGTGGCGGCGCCACGAACACCAGCAGCACCGCGACCAGATGGCGGTCGGCACGGAACCAGCCCGCGTACAGGGCGGCCAGCAGCAGCAAGGCGGCTGCCAGTGCGCCGTCGCGCGCGCGCGCGATCATGGCGTAAGCCGCCGCGCGATATCGGCCACGCGCCGGCCCAGGGCACGGGCCAGCTGGGCCTCGTCGTCGGTGGGCTGCGGATCATCCTGCGCACCGGCCACATGGCTGGCGCCATAGGGCGTGCCGCCGCTGCTGGTGTGGCTCAGCGCCGGCTCGGTGAAGGGAATGCCGACGATCAGGCAGCCGTGGTGCAGCAGCGGCAGGTGCATCGACAGCAGCGTGGATTCCTGCCCGCCATGCATCGAGGCGGTGGAGGTGAACACCGCCGCCGGTTTGCCGGCCAAGGTGCCGTTGACCCATTCGGCGCCGAGGCCATCAAGGAAGTGCTTGACCGGTGCGGCCATGTTGCCGAAGCGGGTCGGGCTGCCGAGCACGAGGCCAGCGCATTCGGCCAGATCGGCGATTTCCACATACGGGGCGCCGTCCTCGGGTACCGGGGGGGCGCTGGTCTGGGTGACGGCCGCCACCGGTGGCACTGTGCGCAGGCGGGCGCTCATGCCGGGGACTTCGCCGATACCGCGGGCGATCTGCCGCGCCAGCCGTGCCACCGAACCCCCACGGCTGTAGTAGAGCACCAGAATTTCCGCCATCACACCATCCACTCATCACGCAGGAGCCGGCAGTATCGGCGATGCGGGCCGCGCTTTGCATCGGGTACCCTTGCCCGATGGAACCTCTGGATTCACTCAATCTATGGATGGAACGGCTGCGCGACCGGGCGCGGACCACCAGTTTCGCGCGGTTCCTGTGGTGCCGCTTCCTCGATGACCGCCTGTTCCAGGCGGCCGGCTCGCTGGCCTACACCACCGTGTTCGCGCTGGTGCCGTTGGCGATCGTGGTGTTCGGGGTGCTGTCGGCGTTTCCGATGTTCGACCGCTGGAGCGAGGCGCTCAGCGACTATGTGTTCTCCAACTTCGTGCCCTCGGCGGCGCGCGCGGCCGAGGGCTATCTGCGCCAGTTCTCGGCCAGCGCCGGGCAGCTGACCGCGGCCGGTTTCATCGCGCTGGTGGTATCGCTGCTGATCACCCTCAACAGCGTGGAGCAGACCTTCAACCGGATCTGGCGGGTGGCGTCGGCGCGGCCCAAACTGACCCGCTTCCTCGTCTACTGGACGGTGCTCACGCTGGGTGCGCTGCTGGCCGCCGCCTCACTGGCGGTGTCGGCCAAGGTGCTGTCGCTGCCGCTGTTTGGCACCACCGAGGGCCGCTGGCTGGCCGATCTGGGCTTGCGGCTGGCGCCGGTGCTGATCGAATTCGTCAGTGTGGTACTGATCTACCGGGTGGTACCGCATCACACGGTGAAGTGGCGCCACGCCATCCCTGGCGCCTTGCTGGCAGTGCTGATGCTGGAGCTGGTGAAGTGGGGGATGGGCCTGTATCTGGGCAGCTTCCAGTCCTACCAGAAGCTGTACGGCACGGTGGCGTTCGTGCCGATCCTGCTGCTGTGGATCTACCTGGGCTGGGTATCGGTGCTGCTGGGAGCGTCGCTGGCTTCTTCCATCGCCGCGTTCCGCTACCAGCCGGCGGCCTTGCGCCTGCCGCAGGGCTGCGAGCTGTATGCGCTGCTGCGCCTGCTGGGGCGTTTCCGTGAAGCGCGCCAGAACGGGCAGGGTCTGGACGAGGGGCAGATCCTGAGTCTGGAGCCGATGCTCACCGATTCGTTGCTGCAACAGTTGCTGGAGCAGCTGGAGCAGATCAACCTGCTGCGTTGCGACGAACGCGGCGAATGGCTGCTGTCGCGCGATCTGGACAGCATCAGCCTGCAAGACCTGTACGAGAGCCTGCAGCTGCGCATTCCCGCTGCCGAGGAATACCTGCCGTTCCGCGACGACAGCCTGGGCCAGGCCGCCTGCCGCGCGCTGGATGAACTGCGCGTGCCGCTGCGCGAGCTGCTCAAACGTCGCGTGGACGATATCTACGTTATTACCGGAGACCACCGATGACCGCCAAGCTCCTTCCATTCGCGCTGCTGGTGTTGATATTGAGCGGTTGCAAGCCGCCGCAGGAGCCCGTCGCGCCACCGCCCCCGGCGCCGCCCGCGATCGAATCGGACAGTGCTGCGGCCGCGCAGGCGGAGGTGGTTCAGCAGACCGCGGAGATGCCGCAGCTGCAGGTGCAGACCGTCGATGGCAAGGCCTACGATCTGGCTGGCCAACGCGGGCAGTGGGTGGTGATCAATTTCTGGGCGACCTGGTGCGGGCCGTGCCTGCAGGAAATGCCCGAGCTGTCGGCGCTGCACGCCATGCGCAGCAATGTCGAAGTGATCGGGCTGGCCTACGAGGACATCGAGCTGGAGGAGATGCAGGCCTTCCTCCTGGCACATCCGGTGGCCTATCCGATCGCCATCATCGACACCTACAACCCGCCCAGCGACTTTGCCACCCCGCGCGGTCTGCCGATGACCTATCTGATCGGCCCGGACGGCAAGGTGGCCAAGCAGTTCCTGGGACCGGTGAACGCGCAGGAGATCGAGCAGGCCATCACCGCCGCGGGTGGCAAGGTGCTGTAATCCTGCACGCGGGCCGGGACAGGTCGGGCCAGGATCCGATCGTTCCGGCAGCGGACATTGGCAGGCGCGCGGTGTCCGCCTGTTCGATCTGTACGGGTCCAGCCCCGGAGCGGCGGTGGCCGGGCCTGCCTGGGCGCGGCGTGGACGCCGCCGCTCCGGGGCATCTCGTCCGTCGCCGCCGCCGGGGTGTTCAATCGCCGACGGGGAAATCCGGCACGGGTTGCAGCACGCTGTATTTCTCTTTTTGGGGGGTGCCGGCGAGTGGCGGCAGTTCGATCGGCGGCTCGTCGACACGGGTGTCCGGCAGCCGGTCGAGCAGATTGCGGATCAGGGTGAGGCGCCCGCGCTTCTGGTCATTGAAATCCACCAGCGTCCACGGTGCGTGTGCGGTGTGGGTGGCGGCGAGCATGGCGTCGCGGGCTTTGCCGTACTCGGCGTAGGCAGGGCGTGCCTTCAGATCCACCGGTGACAGCTTCCAGCCTTTGAGCGGATCGTCGCGACGCTGCGCGAAACGCTCTTCCTGCTGTTGCTGGTCCACCCCCAGCCAGTACTTGAACAGCAGGATGCCATCGTCCACCAGCAGTTTCTCGAAGGCAGGAGCCTGCGCGAGGAATGCCTGGTACTGCGCATCGGTGCAATAACCCATCACCTTTTCCACGCCGGCGCGGTTGTACCAGCTGCGGTCCATCAGCACGATCTCGCCGGCGGCGGGCAGGTGGGCGATGTGGCGCTGGAAATACCACTGGGTGCTTTCGCGCTCGGTCGGCCGGGGCAGGGCGACGACGCGGCACTGACGCGGATTCAGGTGTTTGGCGATGTCCTGGATCGCGCCGCCCTTGCCGGCGGTGTCGCGGCCTTCAAACAGCGCCAAGATGCGTTGTCCGCGGTGCGCGGCCCAGCGCGCCATATTGGCCAGTTCCAGCTGCATCGGTTCGAGCAGCTGTTCGTACTGCTTGCGCTTGAGCTTGCCCATAGGCCCTCCAGGTCGGGAAGCGCCGAGCCTAGCGCAGGCCGCGGTCAGCCGGCGTCAGTGCCGTGCCAGCCGTGGTGACGGGCAAGCTGCTGCAGCAGGGCCGCAAAGTCGCTGGCAAAACCTTGCATGTCGAACAGGCCCGAGTGTGCGCGGGCGGCGCGCAGCCGCGCGCGTAGCGCCTGCAGCGCGCTGCGGTCGTTGCCCAGCGCCACGGCTGTCTGGACGAAGCGAGCGTCGTCGGCCACGTTCATGTCGTCCAGGCCCAGGTGATGGTTGAGGCTGCCGGCCACGCGTGCGGCAAAGGTATGGCCGGGTGCGGTGAGCACCGGGCAACCGGCCCACAGCGCGTCCGAGGCGGTGGTGTGGGCGTTGTACGGATGCGTGTCCAGGAATAGGTCGGCATGCCGGTAGCGCGCCAGATACTGCGGGTGCGGCAGCTTGGCCATGAACACCAGACGCGCCGGATCCAGACCCTGCTGGCGGGCGATCGCGCGCAACCGCGCATCGGCCTGGCCCGGTCCGGACAGCAGCCACAGCACACTGTCGGGCACCTGCCGCAGGATCTCCAGCAACCGCCCGACGCTGCGCGGGTTGAGCTTGTAGCTGTTGTTGAAGCAGCACAGCACCACCGCGTCTGCGGGCAGGCCGCAGTCCTCCCGCGCCGGCGGCGGTTCGGGCACACGGGTGTTGTCCGAGGGCTGGAACGCCCGCGGCAGGCGCAGCACCTTCTCGCTGAAACCGTGTTCAAGCGCGGGTGGCAGCACGAAACTGTCGGCCAGCACGTAATCGATCCACGGCGCACCCGAGGTGCCGGGGTAGGCCAACCAGTTGATCTGCAGCGGCGCCGGGCGCATTGCCAGCACCTCCGGCGTGCCGCCGCCGCCCCACCCGCGCAGGTCGAACAGGATGTCGATACCGGCTTCGCGGATGCGCCGGGCGATGCCGGTGTGCGGTTGTCCCTCCACGTCGTGCAGGGTGTGACTGGCCGTACGCAGGCGCTGGCGGATCGTGCTGCCATCGTCGCGGTTGATCGCGAACAGGTGGATCTGCAGCGACGGGTGCGCGCGCAGCTGCTCGAACAGCGCCACGGTCAGCAGGCCGGTGGGATGGGCGCCGAAGCCGTTGGACAGAAAGCCGATGCGCAGCGGCCCGTGCGTGCGCAGCGAGGTGGCAGGCAGGCGCGGGGCGGATTGGGCGATCACCTGCGCGCGCTGCCGGGCGCAGGCCAGTTGTTCGGCGGCGTTGGCGTCCTCGCTGAGGAAGGCGAACGGTTCCACCGCCGGATTGCCCGCGGCGACGGCCGCGCGCACCTGCTGGGACAGCGCTTCCAGATCGCGCCAGTCGCACAGGCGGCGCTGCCAGTTCAGCCGTTGTGCGGCCATATAGGCCTCGTCGGGCACCAGCATGTGGGCACGGCGGTAGGCGTCGGCGGCGGCTTCGGGCTGGCCGGCATCTTCCAGAACATGCCCCAGCCACAACGCGATACCCGGGTGCTGCGGAGCAGCGGCGGCAGCCTGTTGCAGCGCCGTTGCCGCCTCGTCATGGCGTCCCTGCATCCAGCGGACGCGGCCCAGACGGGCCAGCGCCTCGGGATGTGCGGCCCGCAGCTGTAGGGCACGCAATGCCGCGTTCTCGCCAGCCGCGAGCTCGCCCAGCGACAGCTCGGCGTCGGCCAGCATCACCCAGGCGATGAAATCGGCCGGCTGGCGGGCGACCGCCGCGCGCAACTGGTCGCGTTCGCCCAGCGCGTCCATCCTCAGCTGCCCTCGGCCAGTCGCGCCAGTTCGTCGACCTGGTGCTCGTGCTGCAGGCGGCCGACCAGCGCGTCCAGATCGCCTTCGATGATGTTGGGCAGGTCGTACAGGGTCAGGCCCTCGACGCGGTGGTCGGTGATGCGGCCCTGCGGGAAGTTGTAGGTGCGGATGCGCTGGCTGCGGTCGCCGCTGCCGACCTGCAGGCGCCGGGATTCGGCCTGCGCCGCGGCCTGCTTGCTGCGCTCGGCGTCGAGCAGCTGAGCCTTGAGCCGCTTCATCGCTTTGTCGCGGTTGGCGTGCTGGCTGCGCTCGGTCTGGCATTCGACCACCACGCCACTGGGCACGTGGGTGATGCGGATCGCCGATTCGGTCTTGTTGACGTGCTGGCCACCGGCGCCGGAAGAGCGGAACGTGTCCACCCGCAGATCGGCCGGGTTGATCACGACGTCTTCGACGTCATCGGCCTCGGGAATGATCGCCACGGTGGCGGCCGAGGTGTGGATGCGGCCTTGCGATTCGGTGGCCGGCACCCGCTGCACGCGATGGGTGCCGGATTCGAATTTCAGGCGCGAGTACGCGCCGCGGCCGACCACGCGCGCCACCACTTCCTTGTAGCCGCCATGCTCGCCGGGGTTGTCCGACTCGATCTCCACCTTCCAGCCCTGGCGCTCGGCGTAGCGGGCGTACATGCGGAACAGGTCGCCGGCGAAGATCGCCGCCTCGTCGCCGCCGGTGCCGGCGCGCACTTCCAGGAACAGGTTGCCGTCGTCGCGCGGATCGCGTGGCACCAGCAACAGCGCCAGTTCCTCGTCCAGCCGCTGCAGGCGCGCCTGCGCGCCGGCGATCTCCTCCTCGGCCAGCTCGCGCAGTTCCGGGTCGGCGCGCATAGCTTCGGCCGCGGCCAGGTCGGCCTTGGCCCGCGCTTCCTCGGCCAGCGCGGTGGCGACCGGTTCGAGCTGGGAGAATTCGCGGGAGAAGTTGCGGAAGCGCTCGTTGTCGGCGACCACGTCCGGTTCGGACAGCAGGCGTTCGAGTTCTTCACGGCGCTCGGCCAGTGCCAGCAGCTTACGGCGCAGGGTCGGCGTCATCGGTCCTCGCAACAGGGTGTTGATACCCGGGGGTGGCCGGGAACAGGCGCTCGGCGGCGCGGGTGAGTTCGGTGTCGCCTTCCAGCGCGGCCTGGCGCAGCGCGGCGGTGGGCGGATGCAGCAGGCGATTGGTCAGGCTGTGGGCGAGCTGGTCGAGCACGTCCTCGGCCGGCTTGCCATGGGCCAGCTGCTGCCGGGCCTTGGCCAGCAGTTCGGAACGGGTGGCCTCGCCGAACGCGCGCAACTGCCGGATCGGCGCCTGCAGGTGTGCCGCGCGCAGGCTTTCCTGGTAACGGCTGACCTGCAGGTCGATGATGGCTTCGGCTTCGGCCGCGGCTTCACGGCGTCCGCGGCGGTTTTCCTCCACCGCACGCTCCATGTCGTCCACCGTGTACAGGTAGGCATCGGACAGGCTGCCTACTTCGGCTTCGATATCGCGCGGCACCGCCAGGTCGAACAGCAGCATCGGCTTGTGCCGGCGTGAGCGCAGCGCGGTGGCGACATGGCGGTGCAGGATCACCGGTTCGCGCGCGGCGGTGGCGGAGAACACCACGTCGGCCTCGCCCAGATGCCGCTCCAGTTCGCCCAGCGGCAAGGCCACGCCACCGTGACGGGTAGCCAGATCCTGGGCGTGGGCCAGCGTCCGGTTGGCGATCAGCAGCCGTTTCACCTTGGCCTCGCTCAGGTGCTTGGCCGCCAGCTCGATGGTTTCGCCGGCACCCACCAGCAGCACGCTGGATTCGTCCATCCGCGCGAAAGAGTCCTGCGCCAGCCGTACCGCGGTGGATGCCACCGAGACCGGGTTGGCGCCGATCCGGGTGTCGGTGCGGGCACGCTTGGCGACCGAGAACGTCTGCTGGAACAGGCGATCGAGCTGCTGGCCGATCGCACCGCTGTCGCGGGCCAGTGCCCAGGCATCTTTCACCTGTCCCAGGATCTGCGGCTCGCCCAGCACCATCGAATCCAGTCCGGTGGCCACGCGGAACAGGTGACGCACCGCCTCGCCGTCGCAGTGCTGGTACAGGTAGCCCTGCAGATCACCGGCGTGGGATTGCAGCCAGTGGGCCAGCGCCTGGCTGTCCTCGGCCACCGCGTACAGCTCGGTGCGGTTGCAGGTGGACAGCAGCACGGCCTCGGACAGCTCCGCCGATTGCCGCAGCGATTCCAGCGCGCGGGGCAGGGCGTCGCCGCCGAAGGCCGCGCGTTCGCGCAGTTCCACCGGCGCGGTCTGGTGATTCAGTCCGAGCACCCACAGGGTCATTCGTTCAGTTGCTTGCGATAAGCTGCTGGCCATTCAAGGCCGCCATTTTACGGCCCGGTCGCGCCAGATGCCCGTACTCAATCGCATATGCACCGTTCTGTTGCTCTGTTTGCCGGTATTTCCGCTGTCGGCGGCCCCGCCGCAGGCCGTATGGGACAAGGAATCAGCCGATCACAGTGCCTCGCTGACGCCGGTATTGGCCGGCGAGTTTTCGCTCCAGGCCGGCAAGCTGGCCGATGCCGCGCGCTGGTACCTGCAGGCCGCGCAAGAAGGCAAGGATGATGCGGGGCTGGCCGAACGGGCCACGCGCATCGCGATGCTGGCCGACGATGACACCCGCGCCGCCGAAGCGCTGGCGCTATGGGCGCGGCGGGATCCGGGTTCGCTGGCGGTGCATGGCACCCGTGCCTCGCTGGCCATGCGCAAGGGCGATACACGACTGGCGCGCAAAGAGCTGCTGACAGTCCTGCGCGCGCCAGAGCCACGGAGCTGGCGCTATGCGCTGCTGGCGCTGGCCACTGGCGGGCGTGATCCGGCGGTGCCGGCGCAGGTGCTGGGAGCGCTGGTCGATGCCGGCGCGATTCCCGATGACCTGGAGGCCTGGCAGGAATTCGGCCGTCTGGCGCTGCGGATGGAGCGGCCCGAGCTGGCCCGGCGCATGGTCGGGGAAGTGGTCAGGCGTTTCCCGGACGAGCCGCGGGTGACCTTGCTGCATGCCTCCCAGCTCAACCAGGCCGGCAAGAAGGATGAGGCGCTGGCGCTGCTCAAAGGCGTCGAGCCCAAGGCCGTGGGAGACGAGGAGCTGCGCAACGCGCTGGCCTTCGCCTACGACGCGTTCGGCGCGCCGGCGGCAGCAGAGCGTGTGCTGTCGATCGGTGAACAGAACCTGCAGACCTGGGGCATGCGCGCCTCGCTGCTGGCCAAGCAGAAGGACGATGCGGCGCTGCTGGCGCTGTATCGGGACATCTCGGCCAAGGCCAGCAAGCCCGATCCCGAGCAGCGTCTGCTGCTGGGCAAGATCGCCGAGTACCTCAAGCGCTACCCGGAAGCCGTGGACTGGTATCACGGTGTTCCCGGCGGGCCGCAGCGGGGCGAGGCCCGCCTGCGGGCGGTGAATGCGCTGCACGAGCTGGGCGAAAAGAAACAGGCCACCCAGGAGGTGCGTGCAATCCAGGGCGATGCCGCGGTCGATGACGAGGTGCGCCGCGACGCCTACCTGTTGGAGGCTGAGCTGCGGCTGCGCGATGACGATGCGCGTGGCGAGCTGGATGTGCTGGCGCGCGGGCTGGCGGCCTACCCGGATGACAACGCCCTGCTGTATGCCCGGGCGCTGGCGTGGGAACGCAATGACGACGTGCCGCGTGCCGAGGCCGATCTGCGCAAGATCCTGGTCACCGAGCCGGAAAACGTGGCCGCGCTCAATGCGCTGGGCTACACCTTGGCCGATCGCACCAGCCGTTACCAGGAAGCGCTGGAGCTGATCGACCGCGCCCGCGTCGCCGAGCCGGACAATGCCGCCATCGTCGACAGCTACGGCTGGGTGCTCTACCGGCTCGGGCGCAACGAGGAGGCGCTGGTGCAGCTGCGCCGCGCCTGGACCTTGAACAAGGACCCGGAAATTGCCGCCCACGTGGGCGAAGTACTGTGGGTGCTGGGCCAGAAGGAGGAAGCCCGGCGCTTCTTCGAGGAGGCCCGCAAGCTGGATCCGGACAACCGCGCGCTGCAGCGTGCGACTGAGAAGTTAGGTGCATGAATACGTTGATGTGGCGGATACCGCTGGTTTTGGTGACGGCTGCGGCGCTGGGCGCCTGTGGTTCGGTCGGAACGAAACAGAAAGCGCCGGTGGCCGCCGAGGTGGCGCAGGTATCGGCCGCGGCACAGGCCGCCGAGCACGCGCGGCAGGCCGCCGTGCGCGCGCAGCCGCAATGGTCCTTCCAGGGACGCGTGGCGATCAGCAAAGGCAAGAATGGCGGCAACGGCCGCATCGACTGGCAGCAGCAGGCACAGGACTACCGCATCAGCCTGGCGGCGCCGGTCACCCGCCAGAGCTGGCAGCTCAGCGGCGGTCCCGGTCAGCCGGCGCGGCTGGACGGCCTGGAGGGTGGCCCGCGCGCCGGTGACGATGCCGGTCTGGTGCTGCTGCAGGCCACCGGCTGGGAAATCCCGGTCGCCCAGCTGCCCGACTGGGTGCGGGGTCTGTCGGCGCAGGATGCGGTGGCCCCCGATCATTTGGGGTTCGATGCCGAAGGCCGGCCGCGGGTGTTGCGCCAGCAGGGCTGGCAGGTCGACTACCTGGACTGGTACCCGGCCGAAGCCGGGCGCCCGTCGCTGCCGCGGCGGATCGAGGCGGTCAATGGCGATGCCAAGGTGCGGCTGATCATCGATGAATGGGGAATGGGCACTCCATGAACACGGTTGTCGATGGCCCGGGCTGGTCGTACTGGCCGGCGCCGGCCAAGCTGAATCTGTTTCTGCATATCACCGGCCGCCGGGCTGATGGCTACCACGAACTGCAGAGCGTGTTCCGTCTGCTGGACTGGGGTGACCGGATCGGCCTGCGTGTGCGTGAAGACGGTCAGATCCATCGCGAGGGACCGTCTGTTCCCGGCGTGGCCGAGGCCGACGACCTGGTGGTGCGCGCGGCGCTGGCGTTGCAGAAGGCGTCCGCCAGCACGCTGGGGGCCGATATCCGGGTCGAAAAGCACATTCCGGCCGGCGGCGGGTTCGGTGGCGGTTCCTCCGATGCGGCCACCGTCCTGGTGGCGTTGAACCTGCTCTGGGATACCGGCTTGGATGAAGACGCGCTGGCCGCGCTGGCGCTGGGACTGGGCGCGGATGTGCCGGTGTTCGTGCGCGGGCGCAACGCCTGGGCCGAAGGGGTGGGCGAAAAGCTCACGCCGCTGACCCTGCCGCAGGCGTGGTATGTGCTGGTGGATCCGGGTGTCCATGTGCCCACGGCTGAACTTTTCCGTTCACCGGATTTGACGCGGGATGCCACACCCGTGAAAATAGCCGACTTCGCTTCCGGGACCGTCCTCGGAAATGCGTTCGAGCCGGTGCTGCGGCGTCGGGAACCTGCCATCGAGGCGGTATTCCAGGCATTGGCAGGCATGGGTCGGGCACGGCTCACGGGGTCGGGAAGCGGTTGTTTCGTCGAATTCGCCACATGCGCTGCCGCAGAGCAGGCCCTGGCGGAATTGCCGAAGGAGCTGCGGGCATGGGTGGCTGCGAGTGTTGATCACTCGCCACTGCTCGATGCGCTGGAGACGACAGGAATTGTTTGATGCAGGGGCGTCGCCAAGAGGCCCAAGGCACCAGGTTTTGATCCTGGCATTCGTAGGTTCGAATCCTACCGCCCCTGCCACTCTTTCCTACGGCTGTAAGCGCAATGGAGTGCGCGACACGCAACACGCGCCACTTCTGCACCCCTGATGTCTTTTCGCTACTCGCCCCCGCCCGAGAGAGCTGTCATGCAAGAGTCCCCTAACCTGCTGGTCTTTTCCGGCAATGCCAACCGCCATCTTGCGCAGAGCATCTGCAAGGAACTGGGGGTGAGGCCCGGCAAGGCGCTCGTGTCCAAGTTCTCCGACGGCGAAGTGCAGGTCGAGATCCAGGAAAACGTGCGCAAGCAGGACGTGTTCGTGGTGCAGTCCACGGGCGCGCCCAGCGCGGAAAACCTGATGGAACTGCTGGTGATCATCGACGCGCTCAAGCGCGCGAGCGCCTCTTCCGTCACCGCGGTGGTGCCGTACTTCGGCTACGCCCGCCAGGATCGCCGCATGCGTTCCTCGCGCGTGCCGATCACCGCCAAGGTCGCGGCCAAGATGTTCTCGGCGGTCAATACCGACCAGATCCTCACCGTCGACCTGCATGCCGACCAGATCCAGGGTTTTTTCGACATGCCGGTGGACAATGTCTACGCCTCGCCGCTGCTGCTGGCCGACATCTGGCGCGCCTACGGCACCGACAACCTGATCGTGGTCAGTCCGGACGTGGGTGGCGTGGTGCGCGCCCGTGCCGTGGCCAAGCGCCTGGATGATGCCGACCTGGCCATCATCGACAAGCGTCGTCCGCGTGCCAACGTCGCCACGGTGATGAACATCATCGGTGACGTCGAGGGCAAGACCTGCGTGATGGTCGACGATATCGTCGACACTGCGGGCACCCTCTGTGCCGCCGCTGCTGCCCTCAAGGCGCGTGGCGCGCTGAAGGTGGCCGCGTACTGCACCCACGCCGTGCTCTCGGGCCCGGCCGTGGACAACCTGAACAACTCGCAGCTCGACGAGCTGGTGGTGACCGATACGATTCCGCTTTCCGAAGCGGCGCGCGTCTGTCCCAAGATCCGCCAGATCAGCGTGGCCGAAATGCTGGCCGAGACGATGCGCCGCATCGCCTTCGGTGAGTCGGTCAGCTCGATGTACGTGGATTGATGAATCCGGTTCCCGGCCTGCCGGGGACCACAACAGACTCTTCTGGTCGCGGAAGAGTCTTTACGCAGCGCCGCGAGGCGGTGCATCAACCAAGAGTAGTCAACAATGGCAAAGTCTCACGAAATCAAAGTCGTCCGTCGTGACGTGCAAGGTCAGGGTGCGAGCCGCCGCCTGCGTCATGCCGGCGTGGTGCCGGGCATCATCTACGGTGGTGATCGCGAACCGGCAATGGTCCAGTTCAACCACAACGAAATCTGGCTGGCCCAGTTCAACGACTGGTTCTACTCGTCGATCATCGACCTGAACCTGGACGGCACCATCCACAAGGTGCTGCTGCGTGACATGCAGCGTCACCCGTACAAGCAGCTGATCATGCACCTGGATTTCCAGCGCGTGAGCGACAACGAAGTGCTGCACGCCTCGGTGCCGCTGACCTTCATCAACGAAGACACCTCGCCGGCTGGCAAGTCCTCCGACGTGCTGGTGACCCACGAGCTGAAGGAAGTCAGCGTGGCCTGCCTGCCGAAGGATCTGCCGCAGTCGATCGTGGTCGACCTGGGCGAGCTGAAGGCCGGCGACGTGATCTACCTGTCGAACCTGAAGCTGCCGGCCGGTGTGGAAATTCCGGCCCTGAAGCTGGGCAAGGGTCACGACGATGCGGTTGTCATCGCCAAGACCGCGGGTGCCGAAGAGGCTCCGGCCGCCGAGTAATCGGCCAGACAGTGCCCGCCTTCCGGGGCGGGCACTGCGGTGCGTCTGACATGACAGGATTGCGACTGATCGTCGGTCTGGGAAACCCCGGACCCGAACACGCCCGGACCCGGCACAATGCCGGGTTTCATTTCGTTGAGGCCCTGGCGGAGCGGCAGGGTGTGCGCTGGACGCTTGAGAGCAAGCTGTTCGGCGAAGTGGCCAAGGTCGATATCGGCGGTCAGCCTGTGTGGCTGCTCAAGCCGGCGACCTTCATGAATCTGTCCGGCAAGTCGATCACCGCCGCGCAGCGGTTCTGGAAGATCGAGCCGGAACAGACCCTGGTCGCACACGACGAACTGGACATGCCGCCCGGCGTGGCGCGGCTCAAGTTCGACGGTGGCCACGGCGGCCAGAACGGCCTGCGTGACACCATCCGCTTGCTCGGGCATGGCAAGTTCCATCGCTTGCGTCTGGGTATCGGCCATCCCGGTCACAAGGACCGCGTGGTGGGCTGGGTGCTGAACCGTCCGTCGCCGCAGGACGCGGTGCTGATGGAGCAGGCCATCGATGCGGCCATCGACGTGCTGCCGCTGGCGGTGGCAGGTGATTTCAATGAGGCCATGAAGCGGTTGCACACCGCACGGCCATGATTGCGGCTTGTGCTTTCGCGGCTTGATGCTGGCGAGAGTGCAAACCGGAATCTCGAATCGTGGAGTAAGCATGGGTATCAAATGTGGCATCGTCGGTCTGCCCAACGTCGGCAAGTCGACCCTGTTCAATGCGTTGACCAAGGCGGGCATCGCCGCGGCCAACTTCCCGTTCTGCACGATCGAGCCGAACACCGGCATCGTGCCGGTGCCCGATCCGCGTCTGGAAGCGCTGGCGGCGATCGTCAAGCCGGAGCGGGTGATTCCGACGACCATGGAGTTCGTCGATATCGCCGGCCTGGTCGCCGGCGCCTCCAAGGGTGAGGGCCTGGGCAACAAGTTCCTGGCGCACATCCGCGAGACCGACGCGATCGCCCACGTGGTTCGCTGCTTCGAGGATGGCAATGTCATCCACGTCGCCAACAAGGTCGACCCGATCGCCGATATCGAAACCATCGATACCGAGCTGGCACTGGCTGACTTGGAATCGGTGCTGAAGGCGCTGGACCGTGCCACCCGTGCGGCCAAGGCCAATGACAAGGAGGCGCTGGCACGCAAGCCGGTGCTGGAAAAGCTGTCCGCCGTGCTCGACCAGGGTCGTTCGGCGCGTTCGGCCGGTCTGGATGCCGAGGAGAAGGCGCTGATCCGTGACATGTTCCTGATCACCCTCAAGCCGCTGATGTACATCGCCAACGTCGCTGAGGATGGCTTCGAGAACAATCCGCACCTGGATGCGGTGCGCGCGCGTGCCGAGGCTGAAGGCGCCGAGGTGGTGCCGGTGTGCGCGGCTATCGAAGAAGAAATGGCGCAGCTGGACGATGCCGATCGCGATGAGTTCCTCAAGGACCTCGGCCTGGACGAGCCGGGCCTGAACCGGGTGATCCGCGCCGGCTACAAGTTGCTGGGTCTGCAGACCTATTTCACCGCGGGTGTGAAGGAAGTGCGCGCGTGGCAGCTGCGTGCCGGTTCCACCGCGCCGCAGGCCGCCGGCGTGATCCATACCGACTTCGAGCGTGGCTTCATCCGCGCCGAAACCATCGCCTACGACGACTTCATCAACCTCAAGGGTGAGCAGGGCGCCAAGGAAGCCGGCCGCCTGCGCCTGGAAGGCAAGGACTACATCGTCAAGGAAGGCGACGTGCTGCACTTCCGCTTCAACGTCTGATCCCACCGGCGTTGCCGCACCATCAAGGCCCCGCATTGCGGGGCCTTGTCGTATCTGTGGTTTGTTGCATGGTCAATCTTTCGCCACGTTTTTGAAACCCTTGCGGTGCAAGGCCTGCGCACGGTTGTCCACAGCCTTCTCCATCCATTGCGCACAGCGCTTGTGGAGAACCGCCGGCTTGGAGTGACGTAAGCCATGAGGCGGGCATGCTTGAAGCGCGGTGCACTTATGCAACCTGACAATGCACGTACTTCGCGGCTCCCGCCGCTCCTGCAAGGTGGGCGGTACGGCGTACGTCGCGATGTGCTGGCGAAAAATTCACCATGCTTTTGAAAGCATTGCAGCGCAATGCCTGTGCACAGTTGTCCACAGTCTTCTCCATCCATTGCACACAGCGGCTGTGGAGAAATGCCGGCGCCGTCAGGTCCGGATCTTCCCGTGGCCCGTGTGCGCTGCGCTTACCCGGGCTACCCGGGCTGCTGGTGGATTGCAGGCACGTTGCAGCGTGCGTAAAACAACAAGGCCCGCTATTGACGGGCCTTGTTGGTACTACATGCAGACAGGCCCTACAGCGCCTTGCCGCCCAGCTTCCAGGTGAGCTGCAGGTAGTAGCTGCGGCCCATGCTGTCGAACCATGAGGTGTCGTAGTAGGGATAGTTCGACCAGGTCGGATCCTTCGGCGGCATCTTGTCAAACAGGTTGTTGACCGACACCGAGACACGCAGGTGGTCGGTGACGTCGTAGCGTGCACCGGCATTGAAGCGCCAGGTGGCTTCGGTCCAGGCATCGTTGTCGTAGTTGGCGACCTTGCCCAGGTAGTTGCCGAACAGGCTGGCACCCCAGGCGCCCTTGTCCCAGCTGACGCCGATATTCGACTTCACCCGCGGCAACGTGGTGGCGCTGAAGCTGACATCGAGCATGTCTTCCTTCGGATCGCCCGGGAACTGCTGGCGGGTGTGGCGGTGGGTCCAGTTGTATTGGCCGGTGATGCTGAAATCACCTGCATTCGCGGTCTGCAGACGGTAGTTGGCAGCCACGTCGATGCCCGAGGTTTCCTCGTTGGCGATGTTGATCGGGCCGAAGCGCACGCTGGTGATGTTGCCATCACCGTCGCGAATCACCCGTGCCAACGCGTCCACGCAGGTCGGCGAGTTGATGTCCACGGCGGCGCCGCTGTCGGTGCTGCCCAGGCGGCAGTTGGCTTCGGTGATGCGCAGCAGCTCGCGGTCCTGCGTCTGCACCTGGTTCTCGATCCGGATCTTGTAGTAATCCACCGCCAGATCGAAATTGGCCACCGGCGACCAGACAAAACCGGCCGAGAACGACTTGCTGGTCTCCTCGTCCAGGTTCATGTTGCCGCTGTAGACATCGAACGTGCTGCCGTCATAGCTGCCGTCGTCATAGCAGTAGCCATCGGTGACCCCCGGCTCGGCGGTGCGGCACTGGAAGTAGTCGGTGGCGAAGCGGGTGCGGTAATAGTCGTTTCCGGCAAACAGGTAGTGCATGTCCGGCGCGCGGAAGCCGGTGCCATAGGAGCTGCGCAACAGCAGCGTATCCAGCGGGCGCCATTCCAGGCCTGCGCTGTAGGTGAACTTGCCCGGGCTCTTGCTGCCGTAGCTGTAGCGGTCATAGCGGCCGGCAACGCTGGCCTGCAGGGAAGAGGCCAGTGGCAGGCGCAACTCGCCGGCGGCACTCCAATGATCACGGTCGCCGCTGCCATCGCCGTAGCGCGGGCCGTAGTACGCGTCTTCGGTGAGCGCCAGCGGATCGGGGTTGATCTTGTAGGACTGCTCGCCATACTCCACCGCGCCAGCGAAGCCGACGTCACCCGCGGGCAACGAGAACAGCGATGCGGTGTCGACGGTGAAGCTGAGGTTGTCGTTCTTGGCTTCAGGACGGAACGTGGACATCGCCGCGATCGAGGCGAACTCGGCCTGGGTCAACGGCGTGAACAGCCGTGCCGGGTCCGGGGTGTAGATCGCGATGCCGTCATCGTCATAGCCCTTCAGCTCGCCCAGGAACAGTCGGTTGGCTGCCGCCGCCTTGATGCGCGGCATCTTGACGTCAGCCTTGTACTGGGAGTGGTTGTAGGCGGCCTCCCAGTTCCATTCCTCGGCGAACATGCCCTTGAGGCCGGTAGTCACCGCGAACGTCTTCTGGGTGGTGGTATTCATGCGGTTTCGCAGGCCGCCAACCTCCTCCGGGGTGAACTGGCGCGCCCAGTTTTCGTACCGCTCGGTGGTGGCGTTGTAGAAGATTTTGTTACGGTAGTTGTTGGTCGAGTTCGGGTCGTGGAACTCCCAGCCCATATGGTCGCTGGCGACATCGTTGCCGTTGGTGCCGGTCAGCAGCTTGACCTTCTGCCGGCCCAGCTGGACATCGGCAAACCACGAGAGCGCATCGTTGAAGCGGTATTCGAACGAGCCGTAGGCATTGAAACCTTTGCGCTCGTTCTGGATGGTGCGATAGGCAATGGCGCGTTCGCTGCCGCAATACGGGCCGTAGTCGTTCTCGGCGAGCACGGTGGTGCCGCCATTGAGGCCGGCCATCGCGGCGCAGCCGTCATCCGGCGCGATGTTTTCGTCGTCGTCCCAGTTCTGCAGCTGGGCGATCAGGCGTGGCAGGCGACGCTCTTCAGCCGGCGAATCCAGCGTTGAGTCCTGCACGTTGCGGTCGGTGCCCCACAGTGGGTGCTTGTTGATCAGTTCAACGCCGACGATGCCGCTGAACTTGTCCTGCTCAAAGCCGGTGGTGATCGTCAAATTACGCGAAGAGCCACCGCCGCGGCTGGTATCGCCGAAGCGGTAGTCGAAGGTGGTTCCATCCGTGGACTTCTTCAGGATGAAGTTGATGACGCCGGCCATGGCATCGGAGCCGTAGACGGCCGATGCACTGCCGGTCAGCACTTCAATCCGGTCAATCATGCCCAGCGGGATGTTGCCGACATCAGTGAAGTTGCTGCGGCCATTCAGTGGCAGCGGGAAATCGGCGATGCGTCGGCCGTTGACCAATACCAGGGTGTGGTTGGGTCCCAGCCCGCGCAGGTCCACCGCCTGGGCGCCGGGCGTGGACTGCGCGCCGGTGGTGTTCTGCTGGCCCTGGACGCTGCCGCTGTTCTGGCTGAGTGAGCGCAGTACATCCGGGACGGAAGTGAAGCCGGCCGATTTGATCTGTTCGGCGGTCACTACGGTGACCGGGGCCGGCCCCTCCACCTGGGCGCGGGGAATGCGTGAGCCGGTGACCTGGATGGTATCCAGTTGCTGGGGCTGGCCTTGCGATGTGGATTGCGCCAGAGCGGGGGCGGCCATGGACAGCAGGGCCAGTTGGATTGAACACACCATTGCGTGCTTACGCATGACTCAGCTCTCTGATGAAAAGTGTTCTGGAAAATGTCCTTGCCACGCTCGGTAATGCCGGGCGCCCCGGTCAGGAAAATGTGAATGGGGTGACCCATCTAACACCTTTTTTACATTGTTGACCACTGCCGGAAAGTCTGGCATTAGGGGTGTAAGCGATTACATGTGCGGCGCGGAGGGCGGTATGGGACGCAAGGTTTTGTGGCTGGGAAGGTTGGCGCTGATGGCCTTGGCATTCGGCGGGGCGGGGATGGCTGCCGCCGAGGAAAACCGAGGTCTCTCGCAGCCCGGATACCGCTACTACGAAGTCGGTGATCTGGATACACCGCGCCCGGGTGAAACGCAGGCGGCGATGATGCTGATGGGGGGCGGCGATTGGGTGCCGGAGGCATTCCAGTGGTGGGTTGAGCGCGCCGGCAATGGGCGCGTGGTGATCCTGCGCGCATCCGGCGGCGATGAGCTGCAGAAGGAGCTCTATTACGACATCGGTGGTGTCACCGCGGTACAGACGCTGGTTTTCGACAGTCGCAAGGCCGCGGATGATCCGGCGGTACTGCGGGTGGTCCGGGGCGCCGATGCGATTTTCATCGCCGGCGGAGACCAGTCGCGCTACATCCGTTTCTGGAAGGGCACCGGGCTCAATGAGGTGCTCAATGCCCATGTGCGCGCCGGCAAGCCGATTGGCGGAACCAGTGCCGGGCTGGCAATCCTGGGCGGGTATGCCTATGGCGCCCTGGATGGGGGGAGCGTCAATTCACCGGCCGCGCTGAGCGATCCGATGGGGAGCGAAGTCACCATGGACAAAGACTTCCTGGCCATGCCGTATCTGTCCAACGTGGTGACCGACACGCATTTTGCCAAACGTGATCGTCTGGGCCGCTTGATCGCATTTGTCGCACGCGCCGCCCAGGATCGGGGTCAGGGCGACATCGTCGGTATCGGCGTGGATGAGGACACGGCGCTGTGTGTCGAGGCGGATGGGCGTGGGCGCGTCTATTCGCTGGATGACGGCTATGCGTGGCTGGTCATGCCGCGCCACACCGCAGATCGCCTCAGCGATGGCGAACCGCTTGAGTTCAGTTCGATTCCGGTGACCGGTGTGGGTACCGGTAGCCGCCTGTACCTGGATGGATTCACCGTTGACGATGCCGCATTCACCGCGATGGCCAGTGTTGTGGATGGTGAGCTTGAATTGCAGCCCGACTGATCGTCGGGGTGTCTGCGTCACGAAAGGGGCTTCGGCCCCTTTTTCCTTTCCGGGCCCGGCCGGGGTTGCTGCGTTTCGTGGGCGGTGCCATGCCGGTACCGCCTGTCTGGATCCGGCTCCATTCGAATGCCGAGGGGGCGCGGCATCCTGGCGGTGTCTGTTCAGACCCGGCGCGGCGTGCCTAGAATCGGGCTCTACCTCGGAGTGACGACACATGAAGCTGACTTCTGCAGTACTGCTGGGCCTGGCAACGCTGTCCTGTGGGGCGGCCGCGGCCGCTGCGCCATCACCGTTGCTGGTGATCCATGGTGGCGCGGGTGTCGAACGCAAGGACTTCAGTGCCGAAGAAGAGCGCGCGGCGCGCGCGGCGCTCACCGAAGCGTTGCGCAAGGGGCATGAGGCGTTGATGGCGGGCAAGCCGGCGCTGGATGCGGTGACGGCCGCCATCACCGTGCTGGAGGACGATCCGACCTTCAACGCGGGCCGCGGCGCGGTATTCACTCACGACGGCAAGAACGAGCTGGACAGCTCGCTGATGGATGGCGCCACGCTGCGCGCCGGTGCAGTGGCCGGGGTGCACACGGTCAAGAACCCGATCCTGTTGGCGCGTGCGGTGATGGAACATTCCCCACACGTGATGATGGTGGGCGAGGGTGCGGAGATGTTTGCCGCCGAGCAAAAGATCGAACAGGTCGATCCGTCCTACTTCCGCACCGAGAAGCGCTGGCAGCAGCTGCAGCGGGCACTGAAGGAAGAGGTTGCCGGGCAGCCGCACGCGGATCTGGAAACCGCCAAGCATTTCGGCACCGTGGGCGCGGTGGCGCTGGATCGCGAGGGCCGGCTGGCAGCCGGGACCTCGACCGGAGGCATGACCAACAAGCGCTACGGCCGGGTAGGGGATTCGCCAATCATCGGTGCAGGCACCTATGCCAATGCGCAGTGTGCCGTGTCCGGCACCGGCTGGGGCGAGTACTACATCCGCCTGGCGGTAGCGCATGAGATCTGCGCGCGCCTGCAGTACTTGCAGGAGACCCCGGCGCAGGCCGGGCAGGAAGTCATCGTCAAGCGCGTGCCGGAGCTCGGTGGAGATGGTGGCGCCATCGTGTTGTCCGCAGATGGGAAGGCGTCGACTCCGTTCAATACCGAAGGCATGTATCGCGGCTGGATCGGAATGGATGGCGTGCCGCATGTCGCCATCTTTGCGGACGAAAAGCTTAAGATGCCCGGCGAATGATCGGTACGCCGCTGCAGTCAGAAATATTTTCATCGAATGTGAAGATTTCTGTTGACAGGGTCTGCGCCCATCACCAGAATAGCGGGCTCACCCACCCCTGACCGGTAAGGCCAAGGTCCTAGACAAGGGAGTGGTGCGGAGGGATACCCAAGCGGCCAACGGGGGCAGACTGTAAATCTGCTGGCTTACGCCTTCGGTGGTTCGAATCCACCTCCCTCCACCAGTTTTACGTTATGCATGTGTTCCCGGTGCGGGAGTAGTTCAACGGTAGAACCTCAGCCTTCCAAGCTGATGGTGCGGGTTCGATTCCCGTCTCCCGCTCCATTGAACGAAATTGAAAACATGTCATAATAGACAACTCGCTCACGTAGCTCAGTCGGTAGAGCACCTCCTTGGTAAGGAGGAGGTCGAAGGTTCGATTCCTTTCGTGAGCACCATCTTACTGACGTAACACTTTCATCTGATTACCGAGAAGAAGCAGCCATGGCCAAGGGTAAGTTTGAGCGCACCAAACCGCACGTCAACGTCGGCACCATCGGCCACGTCGACCATGGTAAGACCACGCTGACCGCTGCGCTGACCAAGATTGGCGCTGAGCGCTTCGGTGGCGAATTTCACGCGTACGACGCGATCGACAAGGCGCCGGAAGAGAAGGCTCGCGGTATCACGATTTCGACCTCGCACGTCGAATACGAATCCGCCACCCGTCACTACGCCCACGTGGATTGCCCGGGTCACGCCGACTACGTCAAGAACATGATCACCGGTGCCGCCCAGATGGACGGTGCGATCCTGGTGTGCTCGGCC
>NZ_LLXS01000057.1:0-5991 GCF_001431585.1 Stenotrophomonas pictorum JCM 9942
CCGGTGAATCGGGACTTCTTCATGGTAGAAATTTTCCTTCGAAAACTTCTACTTCTCACTGCGCTGGTTTTGCGGGGGGATTACCGGAAGCGCCGACCGGCGGCTACCTGCTTACCGCCTGCTACGCCAGCGCCCGGCGCGCCGCCGAAGGGGTGATCCAGTGGCTGGCGCGCTGATTACACCGCGGCGCGACAACCGCGACCTGTAAAAAAACACCGCCCTTGTCGAGCAAGGGCGGTGTTTTCATTTGCGATGCCGGTGCGACCGTCTCCGCACCGGGGCAGATCACTGCAGCTTGCTGCCGCGCAACCCCGAAATGCGTGCCGGCGGTGCGAACGAATCGCTGCGCGCATCCGCCCAGTACTCGCGGAACACGACGTGCTCGGGCACCCGGTCAAGCAGCTCGCCCGGTCCCAGATAACGATACAGCGAAGCCAGCGAACGGATCTCCACCGGCGAAACACGCCGCAGGATATGTTCCGGTCCCAGTTCGGAAGGATCGTTCAGGCCGGCAGCGCCCAACAGGTCACGCAACGCGCGCATCGTATTGGCGTGGTAGTTGCGCACACGCTGGCCCTTGTCTTCCGGCTCCAGGTGACGCCAGCGACTCGGGTCCTGGGTAGCGATCCCGGTCGGGCACTTGTCGTTGTGGCAGCTCAGCGCCTGGATGCAGCCCAACGCAAACATGAAGCCACGGCCGGCATTGCACCAGTCCGCGCCCAGCGCGATGGTGCGTGCGATATCAAATGCACTGGTCACCTTGCCCGCCGCACCCAGGCGGATACGCTCACGCAGGTTCAGACCGATCAGCGTGTTGTGCACCAGGATCAGCGCTTCATTCATCGGCACGCCAACGTGATCGATGAATTCCGCAGGCGAGGCGCCGGTACCGCCTTCAGCACCATCAACGACGATGTAGTCGGGCAGCAAACCGGTTTCGTGCATGGCCTTGGCGATACCGAACCATTCCCAGGGATGGCCGATCGCCAGCTTGAAGCCGACCGGTTTGCCACCGGACAACTCACGCAGACGCGCAACGAACTGCAGCAGCTCCACCGGCGTGGAGAACGCCGAGTGCTTGGACGGCGAGACGCAATCCACGCCCATCGGCACGCCGCGGGTGAGGGAAATCTCCGCACTGACCTTGGCCGCTGGCAGCACGCCGCCGTGGCCGGGCTTGGCGCCCTGCGATAGCTTGATCTCGATCATCTTGACCTGATCGTCGCGCGCGTTTTCGACAAAACGCTCTTCGCTGAAGCGCCCGTTCTCGTCGCGGCAGCCGAAGTAGCCCGAACCGATTTCCCAGACCAGGTCACCGCCATTCTCACGGTGATAAGGCGAGATGGAGCCTTCACCGGTGTCATGGCAGAAGCCGCCCAGCTTGGCGCCCTTGTTCAACGCGCGGATGGCATTGGCCGAGAGCGAGCCAAAGCTCATTGCCGAGATGTTGAACACGCTGGCCGAATAGGGCTTTGCGCACTCGGCACCGATGGTCACGCGGAAATCGTGATGCGGGATGGTGGTCGGCGCCATGGAATGGTTGATCCATTCGTAGTCCACCGCGTAGGCGCTGCGCAGGGTCCCAAATGGCACCACGTCCATTTCGTTGCGCGAACGCGCATAGATCAACTGGCGCTGCTGCCGCGAGAACGGGACATCATCAAGATCGCTCTGTACGAAGTACTGGCGGATTTCCGGGCCGATGGACTCGAAGCCATAACGGAAATGCGCCAGCACCGGATAGTTGCGTCGCAACACGCTTCGACGTTGCAACACGTCCCAGGTACCCAGCAGCGCGGCCACACCAAACAGGCCCACGCCCCAGTACCACGCTGGCCAATGCGAAGCCAATGCCAAAGAAACTGGCAGCAGAATCAATGCCAGCACATAGACAAGATAACGATGCATTACCGTCCTCGGATCAGAGATGGCGCGGATTCTACAGCCGGTCGTCGACAACGTCCCGCGGCCAGGCGGATTTGATGTCGTAGACGATCATGTCCTGTACACCCAGTGCACGGATTTTTTCCGCGCTGTACTCACGAAACTGACGGTGCGCCACCGCCAGCACGATCGCATCGTAGTTTCCCGGCTGCGGGGATTCGATCAGCACCACCTCTGCAGCACGTTGTGCGCTGGCCGCATCGGCCCATGGATCGTGCGCATGCACCAGTGCGCCCGCGGCGGACAGCATTTGCACCAGATCCAGCGCGCGGCTGTTGCGCAGATCCGGGCAGTCCTCCTTGAAGGTGACACCGAGCACCAGCACCCTGGCGCCCTGCAGTGATTTTTCTTTCTGCTCCAGCAACGTGCGCACCCGTGTGACCACATGCGCGACGACGCGATTGTTCACCTGTCGCGCGGTATGGATCAGATCCGGGTGGTAACCCACGCTCTCGGACTTGTGCAGCAGGTAGTACGGATCCACGCCGATGCAGTGCCCCCCGACCATCCCCGGTCGGAACGGCAGGAAGTTCCACTTGGTTCCCGCCGCCTCGAGCACATCAAGCGTATCGATACTCAACCGGTCGAAGATCAGGGCCAGCTCGTTGACCAGGGCGATGTTCACATCGCGCTGGATGTTCTCGATCACCTTGGCCGCTTCTGCGACCTTCATCGAAGGTGCCGGCCAGGTCCCCGCACGGATGATGCGGCGATACAGCGCATCGACCACCTGCGCCGCGTGCGGCGTGGAGCCTGACGTGATCTTCCGGATATCCGGCAAACGCCGTTGCCGGTCGCCCGGATTGATCCGCTCGGGGCTGTAGCCGCAAAAAAAATCCACGTTGAAGCGCAGTCCCGAGCCCTGCTCAAGCAACGGCACGCACACCTCTTCGGTGGTACCGGGATAGACCGTGGATTCGTAGATCACCAGATCGCCCGGCTTCAGATAAGCGGCGATGAGCTCGCTGGCCGAGCGCAACGGCGCCAGATCCGGCTGTTCAAAGGCGTCGATAGGCGTGGGCACCGTGACGATGAAGACGTTGCGGTCGCGCAGCCCTGCGGTATCGCCGGTAAAGCGCACATGCAGCGCCGCTGCCAGTTCCGCATCGTCGGTCTCAAGCGTGTGGTCGTGCCCGGCCTGAAGCTCCTGGACGCGCTGCGGGTCGATGTCGTAGCCCAGCGTGTCGAGCGTCTTACCGAACTCAACGGCCAGAGGAAGCCCCACATAACCCAGCCCGATGATGGCGACCCGGGGGGCCGCCGCTGCGGTTATACCGTCGCTCATGCCATTCTCGATTGTCAGGTAGTGGTGCCCGGAGCCGGAATCGAACCGGCATGGCCTCGCGGCCGGCGGATTTTAAGTCCGGACAAGAACCCTTATGTACCAAGGCTTTTGGGCTGTTTTCTGTTCCGCAAAACGCCCAGCCGCCCCCCCTTGAATCGCCTTACGCACCAAGGGCGCACCGATCAATTGCGGAATAGGATATCAGGCGGAACCGCCCCATCGCCTGGCCATCGCCGCATACCGCTCGGCCTCTCCCCTAAGGATCGCAGCGCCATTCCGCGCCCTCTCGCGCTGGCGCCAATCCCCCTCCGCTCTCCGCTCCACTTCAACGGCTTGCAGATACAGTGCGGCCGACTTCGACCGCGCCCACTTCGCCTTGTGCACATTGATCGTCATGGCGGGAATCGTGACGTGGGTCAATCGCACTGGCCGAGACAGCTGCTAGCGGTGGCGGTATCGCGAGACGAGGGGTACGAGGCCCAATAGGGTCTCGCTTCTTGACGGAAAGCGTAATTTCAATTGATATCGCCCATCTGCAACCGCAAGAAAATGGCCCAAGGCCGCTTACTAGGGGGTAAGTATGTCCAGCGCAATTCCGTTCTCCAAGAAGTTGAGAATCACCATTGCAGGCGGCGCGCTGCCCGCTACAGCAATTGCTGCAATAGGCGACTTCTTCTCCCCCAAGGGTGGCTGGCTACTTCCACTGACCATTGGACTTGCTGCATCTGTAGTACTGGCGATGTCGCTGCTACTTGGAACCGGCGCCATGCGACGCCTGTTTGATCGCATTCCAGACTTGCGTGCATGGTGGGAAGGGCCAACCTTTAGCCAGGTTGGAGTCTGGGTCTTGGCCGCCGTTTCGGTCACGGGTCTTACTGTTGGTTTAGGCTCCCACTCCAAGAAAGACACGGGCGGATTGCTCAGCAACAACCTCGCGATTGTCGCCGATGCGCAGCAGGTCACCGGCCTTCTTCAGCAGCAGGTGGAACTCCAGTCCCGCATCGCGAAGGCCACCGAAGCAGTTCAAGACACCGTCAAGCGCGAGAACAGCGACGACCCAGTTAAAGAAATTGCGAATCTTGGCCAGCCTTGGAGTGAGCGTGGATTCGAGGAGGCAATCATCCGGGGTGACGCGCGATCAACAGCCCTTTATATCGACGGAGGCATGGGACTACGCCCTAGTCACGAGCATCTTGTCATCCAAATCTTGCATTCGGGAAAATTCGGCGCGATCCCGACTCTATTAGAGCGCGACGTTCTTCCAAATGAACAATCATGCAAAAAGGCAGCCAGCACCCAATTCTTCCTTGTGGAAAAGGGTTCCAAGCCAGAAAAAATTGATCGCAGCGTTGTCGCAGCACTCAAAGATCTTTGTGGAAAACACAAAGAATCAATGATCGAGATGCTAACTACTTACTGTGGTGGCAGCTACAAAAAAGAGATCTGTCCATCGGCAGTGGATATCCTGAGGAAGGCCTAGCGGGTTATCCATATTTAAGTTGCACGGCATTGTTCTTGGTCGGCTGGCGCAGGGATAGCCCGACGGGTGAATTTCCGGTTTTACTGCCGGCGCCGCCGTTGCTGGCGATACCAGATTGCCAGCTCCACCATGCGAAACTATCGGGTAACCCCTTGGCCCCGTGTCAGAAAAATCCTACGGCCAGTTGGACAGCGCATCATAGGCTAGCGCAGCCTCCGGCGTTTCCAAGGCATCGATCGCTTCGTGATGAGCACGCTCTGCGGAAAAACATCTTTGGACGTGGGCGGTGATCGCCGCAGCTATGGTCTGTAGCTCGGAAAGCGTCAGCCTGACCCAGCCGGAATCGGCCTTGAAATCCACCGTTGCAGGCGCGCCAATCAGGGCCGTCGCAATCCGGTTCTGATCTTCGATTCCCGTCAGCACTCGCACGCCGCCAACCGTGATGCCGCCAGTCTCGCGCTCCCAACGCAGGGCGGTGGTGCGCTCGCGCAGTTGCTGCTTCAACTTTTCCAGCGACAGCACTGGCTCTGGTGTTTGCGGCGGCATAAGCAGGCCATCGGCGTAGGCCCACCCGGGGCCAGCAGCACCAGCCTCCACTGCTGCATCGTAGCCATGCAGTGAGGAGGCGAAAGCCAGATCGGCCTCGATTACATTGACCACCACGCCATCGCGGATCAGTGCAATGCGGCTCATGGCACTGTGTCCCAATAGATGATGTCGATCTGGCCGCGAAAGCCGGCCCCTCCTGTCCTACTTCCAGAAGCTCCAGAAGCTCCACGGGCGCCACCACCGCCACACCCTACCTCAGAGGCAGATCCCCCGCCCCCTACGCTCGTAGCTCCTGTACCTGCTCCTGGGTACACAGAGCTGATAGCCGATGCTGCCCCAGCGCCTCCTGAACATTCTCCAAAGAACGCCGGAATAGCAGTTGCAGCGCCCGAGGTAACGCCGGCTGATCCTGCTGTGCAAGTGGAGGAGGCACCAATGCCTGTTATTGCTTCTGCTCCTGCTCCGCTGCTTCCGCCGTTACCACGGGCGTTTGAGCCATTAGCTGTAGCTCCCCCTTTTCCACCGCGAGCCAATACTTGCGTGCCGGCAATAGCAGAGTCTCCACCATCGCCGCCGTCCACAGCTGTTACAAACCCTGTGCCGTTCCAGTCAGCAGCAAACCCGCCGCTACCGCCAGCGCCTACAAACACGGAGTAACTTGTGCCGGGCACAAGGTTTATGTTCTGTTCTTTCCACTCCCCGCCGCCACCGCCACCTCCTGATGCGTTGCCGA
>NZ_LLXS01000058.1:0-11691 GCF_001431585.1 Stenotrophomonas pictorum JCM 9942
GACTGGGGGCCCCCAGTCCGGTGCAGCAGATCGATACCGTGCGCCTGCTGATCCGCACCGCCTGCATCGCCATCGCGTTGGCATTGGCGTTGTCGGCGTTGATCGGTTTTCTCACCACACTTGGGCGCGAATTCCTGCTGTACGCGCTGGTGTGCGTGCTGCTGGTGGTCTGGCAGTCGGTACTGAGCGGGCTGAGCGGCTACCCCGAGCCGTGGTTGCCGGTGGGACGCACGGCAGCGTGGTGGCAGGTCGCGCTGTCCTCGCTGCGGGTCGCGGTGATGGGCTGGATCATGTGGCGGCTGTGCGGGGGGCCACGGGTGCTGCAGCGCTCGCGGCCGGTGATGAAAGGCCTGCTGGCCGTGCTGGTCGTGCTCGCGCTGGGCGCGCCGGCGATGCCGTGGCCACTGCTGTCGTGGGTGGGAACGGCCCTGGACCATCTGTTCCTGCTGATCTGCGCGCTGACCTTCCTGCTGGGGGGCGTGTCGCTGTACCGGCGCAATTTCAGGGCGCTGGAGGGGCTGGCCGCGGTGCTGCCGCTGCTGGTGATCGAACTGGCGGATCTGTTCGGCAGCCGGCTGCTGGTCCAGTACCGGGTCGAAATCATCCAGCTGTCGGTCACCTGGTTTTTGATGGTGTCGGCCTATTCACTCAACCGTGGCCTGGGCCGTCTGCGCCAGCAGCGCGACGAGATGCGGCATCTGGCCGATACCGATGCGCTTACCGGGCTGCCCAACCGTCGCGCCGGCTTGCGCCAGCTTGAGCAGTACATGCAGCAGGCGCGCGCCAGTGCACAGCCGCTGTCGATCGGCTTTCTCGATATCGATCTGTTCAAGCAGATCAATGACCGCTACGGCCACGATGTGGGCGACGAGGTGCTGGTGCTGGTCGCCAGGACGCTGGCGCAAGGCGTGCGTAACAAGATGGATGTGATCCGCATGGGCGGCGAGGAGTTCCTCGTGCTGCTGCCGGGCACAACGGCCGGCGTGGCTGCGCCGCGGCTGGAGCAGATGCGCGAGAAAATCACGCACAACGCCCGGAATCTGCAGCATGAAGGGCTGGTGGTGACGGTCAGCATCGGGCTGGCGCAGCTGCAGGCGCGGGACGAGGATGTGGCCGGGCTGATGCGGCGGGCCGACAACGCGATGTACCGGGCCAAGCGCGCGGGCCGCAATCGCGTGGTGGATGCGGGCTCGGAGCTGGAAACCGCCTGAACCGGCCGCGCGCTGTTCGGACAGCAGGCGATGGCGGATAATCGCCCGATGACAATCCGAATCAACAAGCACATTGCCGAAACCGGCTTCTGTTCCCGCCGTGAGGCCGATCGCCTGCTCGCCGCCCGCCGCGTCACCGTCAACGGCATCGTTGCCGGCACCGGCGCCGTGGTGGGCGAGGGCGATCAGGTGCTGGTCGATGGCCAGCCGCTGCGCACCCGCGCCGTTCACAAGAGCACTGGCCGTCGCCATGTCTATATCGCGCTGAACAAGCCGGTGGGCATCACCTGCACCACCGAGACCGAGGTCAACGGCAACATCGTCGACTTCGTCGGGCACGAGCAGCGGATTTTCCCGATCGGCCGGCTGGACAAGGATTCCGAAGGCCTGATCCTGATGACCAGCAATGGTGACATCGTCAACAAGATCCTGCGTGCAGAAAACGGCCATCAGAAGGAATACCTGGTGGCCGTCAACAAGCCGGTCACCGACCAGTTCCTGCGCGGCATGGCCCGTGGTGTGCGCATCCACAACGAGATGACGCTGCCGTGCCGCACCTCGCGCATCGCCAAATTCGGCTTCCGCATCATTCTCGAGCAGGGTCTGAACCGGCAGATCCGGCTGATGGCCGCGGAGTTCGGCTACCGCGTCACCCAGCTGCGGCGCGTGCGCATCGACAACATCAAGCTCGGTGCACTCAAGCCCGGACAGTGGCGCAATCTCACCGAACAGGAGTTGCGCGGCCTGCTGCCGCAACAGACCGATTGGTGAAGTGTGACCGGCTCGCTGCCGTCTCTGCGTGCGGTGGCTAGAATCCCAGATGCCCACCTGATGCCAGCCGCCGGATCGGAAACCGAGCATGATCAAACCCGCGCTTCCCGCCAATGAAGCCGAACGTCTGGCGGCGCTGCACCGCTACCGCATCCTGGATACCGCGCGTGAGCAGGAGTTCGAGGATCTGGTGACCATCGCCCGCACACTGTGCGGGACGGCGATGGGCGCGGTGACCCTGATCGATCAGGACCGCCAATGGTTCAAAGCGCTGCAGGGGTTTGAGAGCGAGCAGACCACGCGTGACGAGGCGTTCTGCGCCCATGCCATTCTCCAGCCGGGGCAGCTGACCGTGGTTCCGGATGCGCGGCAGGATGCCCGCTTTTGCGGCAATCCGGCGGTGGTTGGGGAACCGAACATCCGCTTCTATGCCGGTGCCCCCCTGTTGAGCAGTGACGGCCATGCGCTGGGAACCCTGTGTGTGTTCGATTCGGCGCCCGGCATGCTGGATGCGGACCGTGCCAGCGCCCTGCGCGCGCTGTCGCGGCAGGTGGGACGGATGATGGAAATGCGTCTGCTGCGCCGCGAGATCGACCATCACCATCGCGAGCACGCGTGGTACGAGGCACGGCTGGCCGAGTACTACCAGCAGCTGGAACAGACCAATCTGGAGCTGTCCGAACAGACCCGCACCGATCCGCTGACCGGCCTGCCCAACCGCCGCGCCCTGGCCGCGGCGATGTCCGCCTCGATCGAACGCGCCGTCGAAGGGCCGCCGGCGGTGGCCATCGTCGATATCGACCACTTCAAGAGGGTCAACGACATCCACGGCCACAGCGAGGGCGACCGCGTGCTGACCGAGCTGGCCGATGTGCTGCGCGCGCAGTTTGCCGGACGCGGCATGGCTGCCCGCTTCGGTGGCGAGGAATTCGTGATCCTGATGCCCGGGACCCCGCTGCACCAGGCCGAATTGCAATGCCACTACCTGCGCGAGGCCGTGCGCCTGTTGCCGATCGGGCTGCCGTTGTCGGTCAGCATCGGTCTGGCCGCGCACCGTGCCGGGGAAACCCCGGCCGATACCCTGCGCCGGGCCGATGCCGCGCTCTACCAGGCCAAGGCCCAGGGCCGCGACCGGGTCGTGCTGGCCGACTGAGCCGGCCCTGCCGGCAGGACGGAGCGAGCTCGTTGCCGTGTGTGGCGCTCAGCTGGCGGTGGCGGCCGGCCGCAGGCGGTTGAGCAGCGGATGCAGGAACACGCCACCGAGGATGATCGTCACACCCAGATAGAACTGCGCTGACAGTTCATGCTGCTCGGCCAGGAACAGCATCGCCAGCACAATGGCGTACACCGGCTCCAGGTTGGTTACCAGCTGCACCGTGTAGGCGCTCAGGTGGCGCAGCGCGACCAGTGCCAGCGCGAACGGCAGCAGCGTGCACAGCCCCGACAGGGCCAGCAGCAGCAGGCCATCGTGCAGATCCGGCAGAACCCACAGATCGCTGGCCAGGGCCGGCAGCAGGAACGGCAGCAGCGGCGCCAGCAGGGTCAGAGTCAGGGTGCCGGCGCCCAGCTCCAGCGCGGTCACCGTCAGCGGGTCGGCGTGGCCGACCATGCGCTTGTTGAACGAGCCGAAGATGGCGACCAGCAACGCCGACAGCGCGCCCACCGCCACGCCCAGGCGCATGCCATCGGGCACGCCGCCGACCACCAGCGCCACGCCCGGCAGTACCACCACACCCAGCGCCAGTTCGCGCAGCTGGAACGGACGCCGGGCGATCCATGGTTCGATGATCGCGGTGAACACCGGCGCCAGCGCGATGCAGGTCGCCGCCACCGAGGCGTTGGCCAGCTTCACCGCACCGTAGAAGGTCAGCCAGTGCAACGCCACCAGCGCGCCGATGCCGGCATAGCCGAGTACCAGCCGTGTGCTGAGGCTGGACAGCCCGCGCCAGACCCGCGGCAGCAGCGCCAGCATCGCCACCACCAGCAGCATCCGCCACCACACCAGCGGCAGGGCGGGCAGGGTGATCAGCTTGCCGAGGATGGCGGTCACGCCCCACAACAGCACACAGAAATGGATTTGCAGCAGGGCTTTGCGGGTGTCGTTCATCGGCATGGGCGAATTGTCGCCGATGCCTGGTCCGGTCGCTGTGCCGCTTCCGTCACTTTTCGCCCAGAAGCCGCAACAGTGCCTGCGCCGCCGCCGGGTTGCGGTGCTTGGCGGCACTGATGAAGTAGATGAACACCTCGCGCGGGGTGCTGGCGACGGTGTCCGGCCGCACCAGGTACGGCAGATCGGCAGGCGCGGCCCCCTGTCGCCAGCGGTGCGCGCGTTCGGCCCACTGGGCCAGTTCCGGCAACGGGTAGCCGCTGGCGTGTACGTCGCGACTGTCCATCAGTCGCGCATAGACGAAGTCGCCGCACAGGTCGGCGGCGTTGGGATGCGTGGCCGAGTCGGTATAGACCAGTGCCATGCCGTGCTGCCGGGCCAGCGCCACCAGTTGCGCGGTGAACACGCTGCGCTCGCGCACTTCCAGCGCATGCCGCTGCTGGCGCCCGTTGACCCGCGTTGGCAGCAGCGCCAGGAAGCGGGCGAAGTCGTCCGCTTCCAGCGCACGCCCGGCCTCGAACTGCCACAGCAGCGGCCCCAGCCGGGCACCCAGATGGCTGATGCCATCGATGAAATCCTCGACCTGCGCACCGGTAGACGCCAGCTTGCGTGCGGTGAAGATGCGCTTGGGCGCCTTGGCCGAGAACACGAAACCTTCCGGCGTGGCATCGCGCCAGGCGGCATAGATCGCCGGTTTCTGCGCGCCGTAGTAGGTGCTGTTGATCTCGATACTGGTCAGCTGGCGGCTGGCGAACTCCAGCTCGCGCCGTTGCACCAGCCCGGGCGGATAGAACGCGCCGCCACGCCAGGGGGCATAGGTCCAGCCGCCGATGCCGACATGGAAGCCGGACGGCGAACGGACATCGCGGGAAAACAGGTCATCCATGCGCAACGTGTCCACGCGAAGCACCATTGTGCCGGGTCAGGGAGCCGTCGGCGCCTGCCAGGGATCGTAGCTGCCGAACCACCACAGATGGCCTTCGATATCGCGGCAGCCATAGCCGCGGCCGCCGTAGTCCTGGTCGGCGAGTGCGATGACGATCTGCGCGCCGGCGGCCCGGGCGCGGACGCAGTGGGCATCGGCGTCGGAGACGATCACGCAGACGCTCTGGGTTTCCCGGCCGCCCACCTCATCGGGCTGGACCATGTTCGCACCCCATGGGCCGGGCTGCACCGAGCCGAGCATCAGCATGCCGTTGCCGAACACCAGCTGCGCGTGGTGGACGATGTCACCGTCCCGGTACACCGCATGGCGCTGGAAACCGAACGCGTGGCACAGCCAGTCGATGGCGGCTGGCGCATCGCGGTAGCGCAGGCACGGAACAAAGGTGGCGGTGGTGCGGGCGGCAAGTTCCATGGCGGCGTTCCTGCGGGCGGTGGAAGGCGAGCGTGCGCGTGCGCGCGTTACCATCGCGGCAAGGCCGGCCCGTGCGGGGCGGGTATCGATCCAGAGGGAACACACATTGAACAACTGGTTGGGCGGCGGGCTGGTGCTCGCGATGGGGATGGCCGCACAGGCCGCGTTGGCACAGGAAACCGTGACGCCGGCGCAATTGCAGCAGCTCGATGCCACCGTGGAACGGGTACGTGAGCAGTTCGACGTGCCGGGCGTGGCGGTGGCGGTGGTCAAGGACGGCAAGGTCATCCTGCAGCGTGGCTGGGGCGTGCGCGAGCTGGGCAAGCCCGAGCAGGTGCAGGCCGACACGCTGTTCGCCATCGCCTCCAACACCAAGGCCTTCACCGCCACGGCGCTGAACCTGCTGGCCGAGGACGGCAAGCTGAAAATGGACGACCGGGTGATCGACCACCTGCCCTCGTTCCGTATGTCCGATTCCTATGTCACCGGCGAGATGCGCATCCGCGATCTGCTCGCGCACCGCAGCGGCCTGAGCCTGGGGGCCGGTGACCTGCTGTTCTGGCCGACCACCACCTACTCCAATGCCGAGGTCGTGGCGCGGCTGGCCAAGGTGCCACTCAAGGGCGGCTTCCGCGACCGCTACGCCTACGACAACATCCTCTATGCCGTGGCCCAGCAGGTGATCGAGACTGTGTCCGGACAGTCGTTCGATGCTTTCCTGCAGCAGCGCATCTTCGACAAGGTCGGCATGGCCGGCACCCGCTACAACGCCGATCACCTCCAGCCCGGTGACAAGGCCGCCGTCGGCCACGCCAAGTTCGATTTCACCGACCTGCGCCCGGTGCCGCCGCTGACCTGGTCCAACGCCGCCGGCGCCGGTGGCCTGTATTCCAGCGTGCAGGACATGGCCAAGTGGATGAACGTGCAGCTGGCCGAAGGCCGGCTCGCCGATGGCACGCCGCTGTTCAGCGAGAAGACCCAGCAGCAGATGTGGCAGATGCAGATTCCGCAGGTCGTGCCCAAACCGTCGGTCCCGGAACTGGACGCGGCACGGCCGAACTTCGCCGGCTACGCCGAGGGCTGGAGCCTGAGTGACTATCGCGGCCAGAAGCTGGTCTGGCACACCGGCGGCTGGCCGGGACAGGTGTCGCGGCTCACCCTGGTGCCGGGGCAGGAGCTGGGCGTGGTGGTGTTGACCAATGCCGAGTCCGGCGCCGCGTTCAACGCCATCACCATGAGCGTGCTCGATGCGATGCTCGAGGCGCCGGCGCACGACTGGGTGGGTGCCTATGCCGCCGCCGTGGCCAAGTCGCAGGACAAGGCCGATGAAAGCTGGGCCAACCATGTGGCCGCGCGCGATGCCAAATCCAAGCCCTCGCTGCCGCTGGCCGGCTATGCCGGTGCGTACCGTGATGCGTGGTATGGCGATGTGTTCGTCGAGCAGCGTAGCGGCAAGCTGCGGCTGCGCTTCGGTGCCACCGCCGATCTGGTCGGCACCATGGAGCACTGGCAGCACGACACCTTCATCGTGCGCTGGGACAACCGCTCGCTCAACGCCGACGCCTTCGTCACTTTCAGCCTCGACCCCGACGGCAAGGTGCGCGAGGTGCGCATGCAGGCGGTGTCTTCGCTGACCGATTTCAGCTTCGATTTCCAGGATCTGCTGCTGGTGCCGGTGTCTGACAAGAAATGAGTGCCACGGCGCCATCGGTCAGGCCGGTGGTCGCCAAGCGGCAGGCCGGTTCCATCACGCCGGCGCTGCCGGGTCACCACCGGCGGGGCAGATAGCGCGACCGGTTTTTCCCGGCAGTCCGGCATGCCGAACTACCGGCGATAGCGGGACCGTTCCGCCCGCAGGCGGGCCTGGCCGTGGTGGTGGCGCACAGCCAGGCGCGTGCCCTGTGCGCTCTGTACTGCAGGGATACGCGACAATGGCCCACCTCGTCTGATCGCTGGCCTGCTTCCATGTTCCGTTGGTTCGAATCCCGCCTGGACCCGTTCCCGTCCGATCCGCCCGCGCAGCCGCCGCGCGGGCTGTATGCGTTCTGCCGGCACTACACGCGTGGCGCGGAAAAATGGCTGCTGCTGATGGCGCTGACCACCGCCGGCATCGCGGTGGCCGAGCTGGCGCTCTACGCCTATGTCGGCGCGCTGGTGGACCGGCTCGGCAGCAGCACGCCGGCCAGCTTTCTCGCGGCCGAAGGCCCGCGCCTGCTGTGGATGGCGCTGCTGGTGCTGGTCGGGCTGCCGTTGCTGGTGATGGTCAATTCGCTGGTGCAGCACCAGACCCTGCTGGGCAATTTCCCGATGCGGATCCGCTGGAGCGTGCACCGCTACCTGTTGCGGCAGTCGATGGGCTATTTCCAGGACGAGTTCGCCGGGCGCATCGCCACCAAGCTGATGCAGACCTCGCTGGCGGTGCGCGAGACGGTGGTCAAACTGTTCGACATCGGCAATTACGTGCTCGTGTTCTTCATCGGCACGCTGGTGGTGGCCGGTGCCACGGATTGGCGGATGATGCTGCCGTTCGTGGCCTGGCTGATCGGGTATGCGCTGTTGATGTGGCATTTCGTGCCCCGCATGGAACGCATCTCGCGCGAGCAGGCCGACGCGCGCTCGGAGATGACCGGGCGCATCGTCGACAGCTACACCAATATCGCCACGGTCAAGCTGTTCTCGCATTCGCGGCGCGAGCAGGCCTACGCACGCGAAGCGATGGCCGGCTTCCTGGACAAGGTGCATCCACAGATGCGGCTGGCAACGCGGGTCTACTCGCTGCTGTATGCGCTGAACATGCTGCTGCTGTTTTCCTCGGTGGTGCTGGGGCTGTGGCTGTGGCAGGGCGGCGTGGTGAGCGCCGGTGCGATCGCCGTGACCGTGGCGCTGGTGCTGCGCATGCTGGGCATGTCGCAGTGGATCATGTGGGAGCTGTCGTCTTTGTTCGAGAACATCGGCACCGTGCATGACGGCATCAACTCGATCTCGCTGCCGCCGACGGTGGACGATGCGCCCGGCGCTCCGGAACTGGCGCACTTGGCCGGCGACATCCGTTTCGAGGGCGTGTCCTTCCACTACGGCAAGCATCAGGGCCTGATCGAAGGGCTGGACCTGCACGTGCGTGCCGGCGAGAAGATCGGCGTGGTCGGGCGCTCGGGCGCGGGCAAATCCACCCTGGTCAACCTGCTGCTGCGCTTCCACGACGTCGAACGCGGCCGCATCCTCGTCGATGGCGTCGATATCGCTTCGGTGCAGCAGGACTCACTGCGCGCACACATCGGCGTGGTCACCCAGGACACCTCGCTGCTGCACCGCTCGATCCGCGAGAACCTGCTGTACGGTCGCCCCGACGCGAGCGAGGCGCAGATGCGCGCGGCCGTGGCCAAGGCGCGTGCCGATGGCTTCATCGCCGAGCTGCACGACAGCGAGGGCCGCCACGGCTACGACGCCCATGTCGGCGAGCGCGGCGTGAAGCTCTCCGGCGGCCAGCGCCAGCGCATCGCCATTGCCCGCGTGCTGCTCAAGGACGCGCCGATCCTGATCCTGGACGAGGCGACCTCGGCGCTGGATTCGGAAGTGGAGGCGGCCATCCAGGAGAGCCTGGACGAGCTGATGGGCAACAAGACGGTGATCGCCATCGCCCACCGCCTGTCCACCATCGCGCGCATGGACCGGCTGGTGGTGATGGACCAGGGGCGCATTGTCGAGACCGGCACCCATGCGCAACTGATTGCCGCCGGTGGCCTGTATGCGCGGCTGTGGGCGCGGCAGACCGGGGGCTTTGTGGCGGCGGAGGACTGAGGCGGCGTTCCCGGGCGCGGCCGTTGGCCTTGCCCGGACTACGGCCTGTTGTCTGCCGGCAACAAAAAGCCCCCGCCAGCAGCGCCGGCGGAGGCTTTCAGCGGGTAGCCCGGGTAAGCGGAGCGCACCCGGGGTTTCCTCAATTTGGCAAAGCCTGTCGGGTCGGCAGACTCAGTAGCTGCCCATGTAATCGCGCTTGCCCAGCTCCACACCGTTGTGGCGCAGGATCGCGTAGCTGGTGGTCACGTGGAAGAAGAACTGCGGCAGCCCGTACTGCAGCAGATACACGCTGCCCTGCAGCTTCTTCTCCTTCGGCGTGCCGGCGCGCAGCACGATCTCGCGCGACTCGCTGCCCTCGAACTGTTCGGCACTGAAGCTGTCCACATGTGCCAGCGTTCTGGCGATCAGCGCCTGCAGCTCGGCGAAGCCGGCCTCGGCATTGTCCGGCCACGAGGGCACTTCGGTATTGGCCAGACGCGAGCTGATGCCCTTGGCGAAATCGGCCGCGATCTGCACCTGGCGCACCAGCGGGAACATGTCCGGGAACAGGCGCGCGCCGAGCAGCGCGTTGGGGTCGATCTTCTTTTCGGTGGCGTGGGCTTCGGCCTTGGCCAACACCTCGGACAGGGCGGAGAGCATCTGCTTGAGAACGGGAATCGAGGCGCTGTACATCGAAAGGGACATGGTGGAACTCCTTGAGAGGGGAAAGCCGACGCGGGCGACGACCACGTGTGTAATCAAAGTCCCCACAGCATAGGCGCTCTGCTGCCGCCAGGTTGCCGCCCTGGCCGGTGGATCGTGGAACGCAGCATGTCATGCCGCCGGCCGGAGCCGGCCATGCGCGGCGTCCGCCGGCCCTTGGCCGTCAGTTCTGCGCCTTCTTCGCGCGTCGTGCCGCCGCTTCATTGCGGCGGAACTGCCACGGCGCCACCGGGTGGGGATCGGCCCACAGACCGGTGCCGCTCACGCGCGCCTGGATTTCCAGTACCGGCATCAGGCGGTCATTCAAGTAGTCGGTATAGGCCCAGGCCATGCCGGCCCTGACCATTTCCCGGTTCACGTTGACGCCCTGCACATGCAGCACGCCGATGGTGCGGCCGTAACGATCCTTGCCGTCTTCGACCACCCGCACCGTGCGCCCGAACACCAGCGCCGACAGATGCTGCTGCGAACGGGTGCCAAAGGCCTGGCGTTTTTCCGGGGCGTCGATACTGCCCAGCCGCACCCGCACCTGCTCGCGGTTGTGCAGCACCGTGACCGTGTCGCCATCGGCGACCTTGACCACCCGGCCATCAAAATCGGCATGTGCGCTGGCGCTGACGGCCAGCAGCAGGACAAAAGCAATTACGTGTTTCATCGGAACTCGTGGGTATCAAACAACGGCATCCACGAGCGCACTACTCACAAATACCACCAGTTGCGCCGGAGCGGCGCGATTGCGGGAGGGAAGGGCGCACTGCACGGATGCACATGCCGCGTGCAGCGCGTTGCGTGTCCGCTCCCCCACCGGGGGGCGTCAGCTTAATGATCGGGCGCGAAGCTGCAAGCGCGGCGAAACGCCGCGCGGTGATGGCTGCCGGCTATCGGTTGTGGACGGCCTCCAGCAGCGTGGTGGCGGCCAGCTTGCCCAACGGGTTGGCGGCCAGCGGACTGTCGCCGGTCAGCAGGGTACCGTCGCGGTGCACCGCCCCGGAGATACCGGTGTTGAGGATGTCGAAGCCCAGGGCCTTGAGCTGCTCGCCGAACTTCCAGGTCAGGTGGCCGGGCATGTAGCCGATGTCGGGCGTCTGCGCGTCCATCGCATCGGGAAAGGCGACGATCTTCTTGCCCCGGTAGATCGGGCTGTCGCCCACGGCCAGAAACGCCGCCGGGCCATGGCACAGCGAGATCACGAACTTGTTCTTTGCCGCAGCCCATTCAAGCACCGCCTTGACCTCCGGGCTTTCCGGCAGGCCGATCAGCGCGCCATGGCCGCCGGGGATGAACACCCCGAGGTAGTCCGAATCCTCACCCAGCGCCGTCTCGACCACGTCGGCCAGCTTCAGCGGTTGTTTGAACGCCTCGCGGTACCTGGCGAACAGCCCCAATACCTCGGTGTCTTCTGAAGGCATCGCCCAGTATTCGAACTTCACCGGATTGCCGGACAGCGTGGCGACGTCGAAGGCGAAGCCGGCCTTGTCCAGGTGGTACATCGGCAGCAGGGTCTCCACCGGATGGTTGCCGGTGGAGAACAGGGTGCCGTTGTCGGTGAGCAGATAGCGCTCATCGGCGCCGATCATCAGCAGCTTCCAGCGCCCGCCGGTGTAGGGCGTGGAATAGTCCGCACCGTCCAGGTCGGAGGTGGGCGAGGTGAACTGGCTCAGCGAGTAGGGCGACGGAAAGAACGCGTTGTCTTCGGCCGGATCGGGGGTGGGGCGGCGGTCTTCGGGGGAGGTGTTGCTCATGGG
>NZ_LLXS01000059.1:0-7403 GCF_001431585.1 Stenotrophomonas pictorum JCM 9942
CGCCTCGATGATCTGGCTGTCGGTGAATCGGGACTTCTTCATGGTAGAAATTTTCCTTCGAAAACTTCTACTTCTCACTGCGCTGGTTTTGCGGGGGGATTACCGGGCAATGGCCGGCCGGCGCTTGCAGCTTCCGCCGCAGGAATCGGGCAAAGACCCAGCCGGCGCTCACTGCTTCCCCGGGCCGATGCCTGCCGCTCTCGCAGGCCTGACCGGGCGCTTCCGCCCGGCCGGCGCAGGGTTTCAGTGATGGTGGCCGAAGCCGGTGTCGGCCAGCCGGCGGGAGCATTCCGGGTTGTCCGCGCAGGACGCGCTCTGGCTGGCGGTGGCGCTGGCGGCGTCGTAGACCACCTCGCCATCCTTGATGGTCTGCAGCACCTTGATGCTGTGCAGCTCGGCCGGGGCGATGGTCAGCGGGTTGTCCGAGAGCACCACCAGATCGGCGCGCTTGCCGGTCTCGATGGAGCCCTTGCTGTCCTGCTCGGCGTACTGCTCGGCCGCCCAGATGGTGAGCGACTTGAGCGCTTCCATCGGCGTGACCCGCTGGTCCGGGCCAAGCACATAGCCGCTGCGGGTGGTGCGGTTGACGGTGGCATCGAGCACCCGCATCGAATCGGGGAACACCACCGGTGCGTCGTGGTGGGAGGTGAACTTCATGCCGGCATCCAGCACCCAGCGGGTGGGTGAGATGTTCTCGGCGCGCTCGGGCCCCAGCACCGATTCGCGGTGCCAGTCGCCCCAGTAATAGGTGTGCATCGGAAACAGCGACGGGAAGATGCCGAGCCGGGCGATCTGCGGCACCTGGTCGCGGCGCATCGTCTGGCCGTGGACCAGTACCGGCATGAGCTTCTTGCCGGGATGGGCCTTCTCGGCCGCCGTCACCGCGTGAATGAACTGGTCGATGGCCGCATCGCCGTTGGCGTGGGCCAGCACCTGCCAGCCGTGTTCCCAGGCGCGGTTGATCAGGTCATCGGCCTGGGCGTTGGTGAAGATCGGATAGCCGGCGTAGGACGGCTTCTGGCCTTCGGGCACCTTGTAGTAGGGGCGGGTGAGCCAGGCGGTCTTGCCCTGCGGCGAGCCGTCCAGGGTGATCTTGACCCCGCCGATGCGGAAGTGGTCGGTGTACTGGTGGCTGTAATAGGGCCCCTGCATCGCCGGGTTGCTCAGCGCGACATCGATGTTGGTGTATGCGACCACGTCGATTTTCAGCTTTCCGGTTTTGCCGGCCAGCGGCAGCATCGCCAGCGTGCCGGCATCGGTATTGCCGTCCTGGGCGGTGGTGTAGCCGTGCTTCATGTACAGCGCCTGCCCGGCTTCGAGCATTGCCATGGCCTCGTCCAGGCCCAGGGTGGGCATCAGCTTGGCCAGGGTGAGATTGTGCGCGTTTTCCTCCATCACCCCGTTGGGCACCCGCGAGCCGGGTTCGCGGCGGATGACTCCGCCTTCCGGGTCGGGCGTGGCGGCGGTGATGCCGGCCACCTCCAGCGCCTTGCTGTTGTAGGCGCCCAGATGGCCGGACTGGTGCATCAGGATCACCGGAATCTCGGTGGTGATGGCATCCAGTTCCTCGCGGGTGGGATGGCGGCGCTCGGCCAGCTGCGAATCGTCATAGCCGAAACCGATCAGCACCTTGTAGCCGCGCGGACCGGCGGTCTGGGTGTAGAACTGGCGCATGATCCGCTGCAGGTCCGGGATCGAATTGCCCTCACCATCGGGGGCGGGCAGCAGGTTGGCCGACAGCGCCTGCAGGCCGGTACCGGAGACATGGCTGTGGCCGTCGATGAAACCGGGGGTGAGCGTGCGACCCTGCAGGTCGACCTGGCGAGCGGCGGGGCTGAAATCCAGCGCCGCCCGGCGGCTGCCGACAAAGGCGATCTGTCCGTCGCGCACCACCACCGCTTCAACCTGCGGCTGGCGGTCGTTGATGGTGAGGATGGTGCCGCCCGAGTACAGCGTGTCGGCGGCGCCGGAGGCGGGGGCGGCCAGCGCGGCCAGTGCGGAAATTGCCAGATGCAGTGCCATGGGAAGCCTCCAGAAGGGCGGGGTGCCGTCCCCGCAAGGGCGGCGTCATGGGCACCGTAACACCGCAGGCCGAAGCGGTTGGTGACATTTCAGGCCGGCGCGCCACCGCCAACGGCCACGCCCGGGCGTCGGCGCGGGGTGAGCTCCTGCGGGGAGGTGCGGACCGGAATGTCCGACCTCAGCGCGGGCCGGGAAAATCGGCCGATCCGGCAATGTTGGCATTCGGGAAGAGCGCCCGGCGATAACCGTTACGCTGGACCCTCACGGCGGCACAAGGGGCCCGAATGCGCAGCGTTATCCTGAAGGTGAGTGTGATTGGCGCGATGACGCTGCCCGGTGCATGGGCGGCCGAGCCTGCCGGGCAAGCGCAGATGATCCAGCGGGTGATCGAAGTCACCGATCCCTGCCAGCGGCGGCAGTTGCTGCTGGCGGTCTCCGCCGACATCCAGGAGTCACGGGCGACCGCACAACTGCAGCGGGACGGCGGTTCGACCGCGCTGGCGGCATTGGCTTGGCAGAATCACCTGCTGTACGTGTTCGCCGGGCTGGCCGAGCAGTGGGATATGGCCGCTTGGTTCACGCAGGGTACGCAGCTGGCCGCACAGACCCGCGCGGGCGAGGTGGCGCCGGAACCGGCCGCCGTGCGCCTGGCCGCCTGGAAACAGGACGGGCAGCGCCTGCGGAGCGCGCCGATAGCCGGCGTGGTGCCCGGTGACTGCCCGCTGATGCCCAGGGCGGTGGAGAAACTGCGGGCCGACCTGCGCCGCTGGATCGTGCGGCAGGCACGGGCCAATGGCAGTGCAGGATTGGAGGAGGCGCCGCGCTGAGGCCGCGCCGCGCGGGCTCAACGCACGGTCGGCGCGCTGGCCGGCAGACGCACGGTGTGGATGGGCTGGTTCACCAGCGCCGCGGCAACGGCCAACGGTATGCCGGCGTACCCCATCCAGCGGCAGTCGCCGCCGTACTGCAGCGCCGCGTGGTCCGGCCACGGCCGAAGAAACTACCGGTCTGGTGCGCCGGCAGCATCGGCCGGAACAGCGTGCCCCTATGGCGGGGCCGAACAGCTTGCCGACCGGCCCGGCGGTGGTCGGCGCCATCGCCCGTCAGCTGAGGCCGCGCGTGGCGGTGAACAGGCAGAACGTGGTGGGCGTTGGTGGCGACACCCGGGACCGCGCGATCAGCGCCGTGCGGCATGACGTACCCGCAACCCGGTGCGGGGATTGCTCGATCTGGGGGCCGTGGGGATCGCCGGGGTGCGAGAGTCCGGACCCTGTGCCTATGTGCTCAGCCGCCCGGGTTTTGGAGGCCGGCTTCTGGATAAGGAAAGGGAGCCTTGCGGCTCCCTTTCTGTGGGCGGAACGCGGGTTGGCTCAGAAGTACGCGCGGATGCCGAAAGCCACGCCACGGCCCGGCAGCGGTGCGTAGTCGCGCAGCAGCGAGGTGTGCGGGCGCGCCTGGCGGTCGGTGAGGTTGCTGCCGTCCAGGAACAGCTCGTAGCTGTTGCTGCCATTGCGGTCCCAGCGGTAGGCCAGGTGCGCGTCCACCAGCGTGTAGCCGTTGCTGGGGGCTTCGTTCAGGGCCACGTCCTTCTGGCGGCTGTAGCGCACCGCGCCGAGCGAGGCGCGCCAGCCATCGCGCGACCAGTGCAGGTCTGCGCCGATCCGGGCCGGGGCGATGCGCGGCAGGTAGCCGCCGTTGGCCAGCTCCACGCTGTAGTGGTGGGCGTGGCCGCCGTGCGGTACGGCGATATCGACGGCGCGGCTGCCACGGCCATCGAGTTCGGCTTTCACGTAATCACCGAACACGCGCAGGTCCCAGTCACCGCTGCCGCCTTCGAGCATGTGCCAGGTGGCCTCGGTCTCGGCGCCGAGGAAGGTGGCATCGTGCTGGGTCCAGGTGCGCACCGGCAGGCCGTCTTCGACCACGCCGGTATCGGCCAGGTAGATGAAGTCCTTGAAGCGGGTCTGGTAGATCGAGGCACTGAAGTCGATCCGGTCGTTATGGGCGTGCAGCCCCAGCTCGACGCGCTGGCCGCGTTCGGTATCCAGGTTGGCGTTGCCGATCTCCAGCGAACGGGTGGCGATATGCGCGCCGGCCGCGTACAGCTCCTCGTTGCTGGGCGCACGCTCGGAAGCGTCCACGCCAAAGCGCAGGTCGAAACTGTCGTTCAAGGCCCAGATGCCGGACGCGGAGAAGTTGCTGGCACCGAAGCTGCGGCCGCGCTGGGCATCGTCCGGATCGAGCTGGATGCGGTCATGGCGCGCGCCCAGTTCCAGCTTGAACGGGCCGAAGCTCTTTTCCTGCAGCACGAACAGCCCGACGGTATCGGTGGCGGTGCCGGGGACGAAGGCCTCCGCGCCGCTGGCGCCGAAATCGCTGCGGCCGACCTGCAGCCCGAATGCGCCGTCCCAGCCGGCCAGCGGCTGCTGCACCGCTTCCAGGCGCGCGTCGAAGCCCTTGTTGGTGAAGCGGGTCGACGGCGTGCCGGCTTCCAGCTCGGTGTGCTCGTAGTCGGTATAGCCGCCGCGCAGGGTCAGGCTCTTTAGGAGCGCGGTGGGGTTGTACAGGCCGCCCTTGAGCTCGAAGCGGTTCTGCACCATGTCGATGCGCACGTCGTGTTCGCCATGGTCGTCGGGCTCGTCGGCATGGACATCGGCGCCATGGTCATGGTCGTGGTCGCCATCGATGTGCACGTGCGCGCCGGCGGGAATGCCGTAGTTGCTGCGGTAGGTGCCCAGCGAGGCGCCGAGGAAGGCCGAGTCCCCCAGCCAGGTGGCGCCGACGCCACCGGCGCGGGTGCGGATCGCGCTGTTGTGCAGACGGCCGCGGGTACCCAAGTCTGCGTCGGGTTCGGCGTGCGCGTCGTGGTCATCGGTATCCAGCACCTGCGGGTCCATCGCATAGCCGGGGATGCGGTAGTCGTCGCTGTTGCGCACCAGTCCATCGACATGCAGCACCACATTGCCGTTGACGCCGTCGAGCCGGAACATGCCGCTGCGCTCGTCATTGACCGAGTTGCCACGCAGCTCGGCGCGGCCACTGAGCGGGCGATCGGGCAGGTCGCTGGCGATGCGGCCATCGACCACATTGACCGCGCCGCCAATGGCGCCGCTGCCGAACAGCAGCGTGGCCGGCCCCTTCAACACCTCGATCTGGTCGGCCAGGAACGGTTCGATGCCGGTGGCGTGGTCGGCGCTGACCGTGGAGGCGTCCATGCTGCCGATGCCGTTGGCCACCACCGCCACGCGCGGGCCTTCCTGGCCGCGGATGATCGGCCGGCCCACGCCCGGCCCGAAGTAGCTGGTCTGCACCCCCGGGAGTTTGGCCACCGTGTCGCCGAGCGTGCCGGACTTGTGTTCATCCAGATCGTTGCCGGCCAGTACCGCCACCGGACGGGCCAGCGACTCGGCCGAGCCCTGCAGGGGCGAGGCGGTGACTTTCACCGCCGACAGCTCGGTCAGCCGATGGCTCGGACCGGCGTCCTGATCGGACGCGGCGGCTATACCGGGCAGGGCGGCGAGCAGGGCCAGGAACAACAGGTGATGCTGGGTATGACGAGGATGCATGACAGGGCTCTTTTGTTACTTTGTATCACTGAGGGGGTGTGCTCATCCCGCGGCGACGTGGACGAAGACGCAGGGAGCAGCGGGGATTTCCAATTATGTTATATTATTCCATAACGATTCGCCGACCCTGCTGGAAGTCATGCACCTGCCCCCCGCCGCCCGCCAGTTCCTTGATCGCTTCGGTGCGACGGGCTCGTTGCTGTGCGCGGTGCATTGCGCACTGTTGCCGGCGCTGCTGGCCGTGGCCCCGGCGCTGGGGCTGTCGTTCTGGTTGAGCGACGGTGTGGAAGCGACGATCGTGAGCTTCGTGACCCTGCTGGGCCTGTTCAGTCTTATCTGGGGCTACCGCCGGCATCGCGCGCTGCAGGCGCTGGCGTTGCTGGTGCCGGGGCTGGTGCTGCTCTGGGCGGGCCTGCTGTATCCGGAGCTGCACCATTCCAGGGTGCCGCACGCGGTGGTGATGACGCTGGGCGGGGTGCTGGTGGGCTTGGCGCACCTGATGAATCTGCGCCTCAACCACGTGCACGTGCACGACGCCAGCTGCGCACATTAAGGGGCGCGTGATAGGCTCTGCACTCATTGCGCGGGGGCGCTTGTTGCGGCCTCGCCGAACCCGTGGAAACACGGGGTAATCTGGATTTCAAACTGAGGAGTTGACGACATGGGTAAGGGTGACCGCAAGACCGCCAAAGGCAAGCGCTACAACGCCAGCTACGGCAATGCGCGTAAGCACGTGCTGAGCAAGGTGGCCGTGGGCGCCGCTGCGCCGGTCGCCAAGAAGACTGTCGCCAAGGCGCCAGCAAAGAAGGCTGTGGCCAAGAAGACGGTTGCCAAGGCCGGCTGATCCAGCCGCCATTGGATGAAAAAGCGGCGCTTGCGCCGCTTTTTTTGTGCCTGGAAGCTGCCGGCGGGTGTCGCGTCAATCCCGTCGCGACCCAGCCAGCGCGCCGGCCTGAAGTCCTGGGCGCGCCGGAAGGTGTCAGTTGCGCTCAGTCGGACTGGCGCAGCGCCGGCAGCAGCGCCTTGGGATCGCCATCGTTGGGCCGGGCCGGAATGCCGATCAGCCGGGTCAGCAGCGGATAGAGATCGACGTTGTCGAACGTGCCCAGCTGCTTGCCGCGGGCGAAGGACGGGCCGCGGGCGACGAATACCGCCTGCATCGACGGCAGCGCCGGATCGTAGCCGTGCGAGCCGCGGTCGCCGGGCGCGCGCCTGGCGATCATCTCGCGGGTCAGGGCATCCCAGCCTTCCTGCATCTGGCAGACGATGGGCGGCACGCGCGGATGGCTGCCGTAGTGCCAGCGCGCCGGCAGCTGGGCCTTGTTCCAGCACTGGTAGTGGGGATGTTCGCCGAGCAGGTATTTTTCGGCCTCGGCCTGTTTGCCCGGTTGCGGTGTGAAACCCACCGACTGCCCGACAGACACCACCATCGCCACTGCCGGCGGCACCATGTCCTGGGTGGCGATCTGCTGGCCTTCCTTGACCGTGGCCATGCCGTGGTCGGAGACCACGATCAGGTTGGTGCGATCCAGCAGGTCCGCGCGGCGCAGGTCATCGACCAGCTGGCCGATGGCGTTGTCCACTTCCCGCAGTGCGGCGGCGTATTCGGGTGAATCCGGGCCGTGCGCATGGCCGGCCTGGTCGACGTGTTCCATGTAGCCGGCGACAAAGCGCGGGGGAATGCCATCGGGTGCGCCCTGCAGCCACGCCAGCAGCTGCTGCATGCGTGCCGGCAGCGAAGCACCGATCCACGGCCTGCATGCCGACCAGTGGCAACCGTACGATGAGGCTGTGTCGCTGCCGGCACGCATGCAG
>NZ_LLXS01000060.1:0-3626 GCF_001431585.1 Stenotrophomonas pictorum JCM 9942
CGGAGCCGGCATGGCCGGCCGCGCTCGGCAATCCGGCCTGCTTCCCGGCCGGCCATGCCGGCTCCGGCTACGCCTGGGTGGCGCTGTTCTTTTTCATGCGTGAAGTGCGTCCGCAGTGGCGCTGGCCGGCCCTGCTGACGGCGCTGGCGGTCGGGGCTATATTCGGCGTGGCCCAGCAGCTGCGCGGTGCGCACTTCCTGTCCCATGACCTGTGGTCACTGGCGATCAGCTGGGCCGTTGCCTCGACGCTGTACCTGCTGCTGTTCGCCCCTGCCGTCGCTCCATCCGCCTCACCCGCACCGGTCAGCGTCCTGGAGGAAGCCGCATGAGCACTGCCGTTCCTGTTGCCCGCACGTCGCGCCTGTCCTGGCGCCAGCTGCGCAGCTGGCGTCCGCAAATCAGCACCGAAATCCTGATCCTGCTCAGCAGCGCGTTCTTTGCGCTGGTCTGCAACGGGCTTTTCTGGCGCAGCGCGATGGCCACCAACCCCGGCAATGTGCTGCTCGCGGTCTCGCTGTTCGCCTTGCTGCTCAGTGTGCATGCGCTGCTGCTGGGCCTGCTGGTGTGGCGCTGGAACGCCAAGGTGCTGCTGACCGTGTTGTTCGTCACCACCGCCTTCGCCACGCATTACATGAACAGCTACAACGTCTATCTGGACGCGGACATGCTGCGCAACGTGCTGGCCACCGACCACAAGGAATCGCGCGAGCTGATGACCCCGGCGCTGATCCTGCCGCTGCTCGGCTACGCGCTGCTGCCGACCCTGCTGCTGTGGCGGGTGCGGCTGCGCAAGCGCAGCTGGGGCAAGACGCTGCTGTGGCGGGTGCTGCTGCTGGCCGGCGTGATGCTCATTGGCGGTGGCGGCGCGATGGCCTCGTTCCAGGACCTCTCGGCACTGATGCGCAACCATCGCGAAGTGCGTTATCTGGCCACGCCGGTCAATTACCTGATCGCGCTCAAGCAGAACCTGGCCACCGCCAGCCCGATCAAGCGGCAGCCCAAACTGCCGCTGGGCACCGATGCCAAGGCCACGCCGCGCGCGGCCGGCAGCAAGCCGCGCCTGCTGGTGCTGGTAGTGGGCGAAACCGTGCGCGCGCAGAACTGGGGCCTGAACGGCTACGCCCGCCAGACCACACCGGAGCTGGCGCAGACCGGCGCGATCAACTTCCCGGACATGCATGCCTGCGGCACCAGCACCGAAGTCTCGCTGCCGTGCATGTTCTCCCCGTTCGGCCGCCGCAACTACGACGAGAAGCAGATCCGCGGCAACCAGTCGCTGCTGCACGTGCTCGAGCACGCCGGCATCGCCACGCTGTGGCGCGACAACCAGTCCGGCTGCAAGGGGGTGTGCGAGGGACTGCAGACCCAGCACCTGGACGATGCCACCACGCCCGGCCTGTGCGCCGATGGCCGCTGCATGGACGAGATCCTGATTGACGATCTGGCCGCGCAGGTGCGCGCCAAACCCGGTGACCGGGTGGTGGTGCTGCACCAGCTGGGCAACCACGGCCCCAGCTACTTCCAGCGCTACCCGGCGCAGTTCCGCCAGTTCGTGCCCACCTGCGATACCGCCGACCTGGGCCAGTGCAGCCGCGAGCAGATCGTCAACAGCTACGACAACTCGATCCGCTACACCGACCACTTCCTCAGCCGCACCATCGCCGCGCTGCGCGGTATCGAGGACTACGACACGGCGATGATCTACCTGTCCGACCACGGCGAATCGCTCGGCGAGAAAGGCCTCTACCTGCACGGCATGCCCTACGCCATCGCCCCGGAAGAGCAGACACGGGTGCCGATGCTGATGTGGTTCTCGCCCGGCTTCGCCGCCGATCGCGGCATCGACCTGGCCTGCCTGCGCGAGCGGGCCGCACAGCGCGCCGACCACGACAACCTGTTCCCCTCGGTGCTGGGCCTGATGCAGGTCAAAACGGCGGTGTACGACCGCGCGCAGGACGTGTTCGCCGGCTGCAGCAGCTGAGTACCGGCATCTGGCGGAGAGCCCTATGGCCACCTTCCCGCACTGGCTGCCCTGGGCGCTGCTGTCGGCGGTGTTCGCCGCGCTCACCGCGATTTTCGCCAAGCTCGGCCTGCAGGGCATCGATCCGGATCTGGCGCTGCTGCTGCGCACCGCGATCATCGTCGTGGTGCTGGCGATGTTCGTGACCGCCACCGGCAAATGGCACAACCCGCTGCAACTGCCCGCCACCACCGTCGGCTGGCTGGCGGTGTCGGCGCTGGCCACCGGCGCCTCGTGGCTGTGCTATTTCCGCGCCCTGCAACGCGGTCCGGCCGCGCAGGTGGCGCCAGTGGACAAGCTCAGCGTGGTGCTGGTGGCGCTGTTCGCGGCGGCCTTCCTGCACGAGCGGCTGGCGTGGCGGGAATGGCTGGGCGTGGCGATGATCGGCGGTGGCGTGCTGCTGATGGCGATCAGGCGCTGACCTTTGTCCACTTGCGGCGCTGACGCGGCCGCTCTACCTTCGCCGGACTTGAAATCACTCCGGGGATCACCGTGAAGAATCGTCATCTGGTATTGGCCGCCGCGGTTGGCGTGGCCGTGCTCTCGCTGGCCGCCTGCAAGAAGGACGCCGCGCCCGACGCCGCCGCGCCGGCCGCCAGCGCCGCCGCCCCGGCCGAAAGCGCCGACCAGTTCATCGCCCGCGTGAATGCCGAATACAAGGCCATGTACCCGGAGATGACCTCGGCGCAGTGGCTGTCCTCCACCTATATCAATGACGATTCGGCGCGTGTGGCCGCCAAGGCCAACGAGCGCTGGCTGACCACGCTCAACGGCTGGATCGAGCAAGCCAACCAGTACGAAGGCCAGCCGATGAGCGCCGACACCAGGCGCGCCATCAGCCTGCTCAAGCTGATGACCGCCATGCCCGCCCCGCGCGATCCGGCCAAGCTGGCCGAGCTGGCCGGCATCGCCACCAAGCTGGAAGGCGACTACGGCGCCGGCACCTACTGCGTGGGCGAAGGCGATGCCAGGAACTGCCGCCAGCTCGGCGACCTGGAGAAGGTGCTGGCCACCTCGCGCGACTACAACCAGCAGCTCGACGCCTGGCAGGGCTGGCACTCCACCGCCGTGCCCTCGCGCGCCAGCTACCAGCGTTTCGTCGAACTGGTCAACGAAGGCGCCCGCGAGCTGGGCTACAGCGACGCCGGCCAGATGTGGCGCAGCGGCTATGACATGCCGGCCGAGCAGGTTGGCCCGGAAACCGACCGCCTGTGGGAACAGGTCAAGCCGCTGTACGAGCAGGTCCACTGCTACACCCGCGCCAAGCTGGACAAGGAATACGGCAAGGACAAGGCCGAAGTGGGCGGCGGCATGATCGCCGCGCACCTGACCGGCAACATGTGGCAGCAGGACTGGAGCAACCTGTGGGACATGACCGCGCCTTACCCGAATGCCGGCAGTCTGGACATCACCGCCGCGCTGGAAAAGCAGTACCAGGGCAACCTGAGCGCGGCGGTGATGTCCAGACTGCCGGCATTCGGGTAAGGCGCGGTCATGTCCCACAGGTTGCTCCAGTCCTGCTGCCACATGTTGCCGGTCAGGTGCGCGGCGATCATGCCGACGCCCACCTCGGCCTTGTTCTTGCCGTATTGCTTGTACAGCTTGG
>NZ_LLXS01000061.1:0-2080 GCF_001431585.1 Stenotrophomonas pictorum JCM 9942
CGCCCCCCGCCACCCCCCCGCCGTTGCCGTAACCAGCAAGTCGCCCGGGTAGGCAATGCGCCCCCGGGACTTATTCAATGCCTGCATTGAGGCGTCTCCCCGGGTGCGGCCGATGACCTTACCCGGGCTACTCGGCTGATCAACGGCCCGGCCATTCGCTCAAGCCGCACCCGCCTGGCGGGCTTGCTCATTCCGATTGGCAGGTGCCAGGGACCGTACCGCCGATGCCACGGCGGCGACGCGCCCCAGACATCGATTCGACTTACAGCACATAAGGAGACGACTCATGCGTTTGTGGATGATGCTTCTACTCGCCCTGGGACTGGCAGGCGGATTTAACTGGTGGAGCAAGCGTGCCCCCTCCGCCCTTCCCACGATCACCGCAGACAGCGGGGTCAGCAGCAATGGATTCATTCCGGTGGAAATGCCCGGCGGCACACCACGTAATACCGTATTGGTTCTGGCGCCACCCAACTGTCCTTCGGAGCAGGCGCAAAAGGCCGAAGCCCTGATCCAGGCACTGAAAGATCATGGTATTCCCGTCAAAAGGGGCAGCTCGATTTCCTTCGAGCTTGCAAATCCCGATGCGGAGCAGCGTGCGGCGGTGGATCGCACCGTCGAGGTTTTCAAACAGGGCGCGCCAGCCGTATTTATCAACGGCATGGGAATGTCCAACCCCAGCTTCGCGCAGGTTGCTGCAGTTTACGAAGACAGCCGTCGCTAGAGCGGTTTGCGTCGAGGCGATGCAGGATATGGAAGATGCCCCGCCTGCTGGCGTTTGGGTCCGCCGCGCCAGCATCTGCGACGGGCGGCTCCCATCCGCCGGATAAGCTCCGAGCTACTCCGTTGAGGTTTTTTTTGCGGTTCCGGTGAAGTTCGGAACCGGCGCTTCCGGGCCTGTGCGCCATCCAGCGGTGGCTTCTGGAGCGGTCCATACGTCGCCACCAGCTTTCTCCGTGCAGTCCACCGTGATGACCGGAAAGCCGGTCGCAGCCGCTGGATCTGGTTCGTGGTTGAAAACCGGACAGCTGAAAAAAAACGTTCCAGAAAGTTTGGCGTCCACCTATGGCCTTCAGATTGGACTTTCAGGATGAACATGAACCCGAGATCGGTGACGCTCAACGTCCATGTATTTGTGGCTGTCGCCAGTTACCTGGCCTGCTTCTTCTTTCCGGCCATCTATGTCGGTGGGAATTTCGAGCCGCAGTCGTCCCTTGGTCTGCTGCTTATGGGATGGGCAGCGGCACTTGAATTGAATTTCGGCTGGTTCGCCAATCCCGCATTTCTGATCGCGGCATTCCTGGCACAAAAGAAACCGCGGGCCTCGGCAATCCTGGCTGTCGTGGCGCTGGCATTGGCGCTTTCGTTCCCGCTGTATAGGCATGTGCGCGTGCACGAAATATCTTCACAGTCGCCGGTCAGCGCCTATGGTTGGGGATATGCACTGTGGGTGATGTCGATGGCACTGCTTGCGGCCGGACAGTTTGCCCGCCTCCGCCTTGGGCGTGAAAGCCTAGTCCTGCTGGCGGCCCTGTCAGCCGGAGGAATGGTTGCCATGATGTATGGAATCTATGGTGCTTCCGGATCTGGCGGACTGCAGGCGCACGCGAAGGAACGGGATCGCGTGTTTGATGCCAGCTGCGTCACTGCAGGCATGCAGGTTGTGCGGCGTGCAAAGGACGTGCGCAGTGTGTTCCTGGCACCGGATTGGAGTTGGACGATCGCACCACGAGGTTCGCGGGCATCCAAACTCAAATATCGAACGTATGGCGCAATCATGCGCAATGGCCTCCTGCGTAGTGGGAAGCTCGATTTTGTGGTGACGACCGCTCCCGAAGGACAGCAAGGCTACTTTCAGTTCACACCGGACAACATGGACGGCATCACAGTGCCGCAGCCACAAGGCAGGTATGCGGTGCTGACCCGGGCACGCGATTTCCCCTGGCCGCTCGGACTGCAAGGTGAAACCATTGAGATCAAGGATCGAGGCGACGGTTCATTGCTTGCCAGTGCCAGCTACGTGCTGGATACGCAATCGGGCCGCTATTGCGGTCCACCCGGAAATACTTTTTCGGCGCAG
>NZ_LLXS01000062.1:0-2690 GCF_001431585.1 Stenotrophomonas pictorum JCM 9942
CCTGATGCGTTGCCGACAGCTGCCCCCCCTCCCCCTCCGCCACCCCCACGCGAAATAACCTGCACACTGGGGAGGGCCGTGGCCGGGAACGTCCAGTTCTGGCTGCTCGTGAACGTGACTAGCTTCCGGTAGAGCATGCCGCCGCCTCCAGGCAACGTATCACCTGCGGGGAGCTGCACAGTCTCCCCGCCGACACGAACGAGTGGCCGTCTCTCAGTCATTACAGGACCACGTAGTCGTAGTCGTCAGTGACCAGCTCCGTGGCGCTCTTGGCCATGCCCAGCTTCTGGTCGATCTTGCCGGTGTTGGCCGCATCAGTCGCATCCAACGGAGCCGCCAGAACGCCGCCAGCGGTACCCAGGTAGTAGTTGGTACCGACCGTCAGACCTGTGAGCGCATCGTTGACCGAATCGAGCGGGTAGCCAGTGCCCTCAGCATCGGCCGCGACGGACTCACGCACGAAGCCATGAGCGGGACGGGCGTTGGAGTTGTCAGCCAGGCGCGCCTTCAAGACGCCGCCGTCAGCAAATCGGTTGTAGAACTTGCCGGCGCCGATCGCCTCGCTGGCGGTGATCGGCTCACTCGGGTCTGCACCCGGGTCGTACATCGAAGGATCCAGCTTGCCGTCACTGCCCAGGGCCGGGATCTTGCCGGCGTCGCCAGCACCGGCCGAGGCGGTGATCGGCGTGTACTGCTTGGTCTCGCCGGCGTTCCGATAGAGGACCTTGTCCACCATTTGCTTGCTCCTATGCCAGCTTCACTGGCTCGTCGAAAGTGAGGTTGAGCCGGGTTGCCGATGGGGCATACCCGACCACGATTTCCCAGCCGGTGGTCGGCAGGGCCTGGGTGAGTTCGCCGTTGGAGCCGGCGAACACGAACCCCGGTGACCAGGACCAGCCCGCGTCATCGATGGTGCCGCTGGTCTTGATCTTGATGGCCGCCCCGGTACTGCCGGCGGTGATCGAGAGGCCCAGCATCCCAGCCACGGAGTCGCCATCAACGGGATCCAAGTGGCGAATTCCTGCAGCTGATTCAGACACCACGCGCAGGGCAGAAACTGTCGCCGCAGCTGGGCGAACGACGGGGGCCAGCGACACAACGGGGTCACCTGCAACGCCATCTGCATTCGTGACCTCGATGCCCTGCCCCTGCGCGAGCGACCGCTGGTGCCACTCGCCGTCAGGGCCGCGCGTTGCGAAGCCGGCACCGGCCAACTTGGCCAACTTCTGCAGGTTGGCCGGTACCTCGCGGATCAGCTTCCAGACGGTTGCCGAGGGCGGTGGCCTATCAGGCTGAGCGGGTGCCGGCGCAGGCGGGATCGGCGCCGCCGGGGCTCCTGCTTGAATACGGACCACTCGCCCCAGTTGGTCCTTCAGCTTGATCTTGCGGCCGGCCATCAGGGGTCGACCTCCACAGCACAACCGGCGGCTATCACTGCCTGGCGGTCAGCGCGCCAGCCATTCCACAGCCAGTCGATTAGCGCGGCGTCGGCGTCTGATGCCGCAACAATTCGCGCCGCGCTGTCATAGCGCCCTGTGGCACTGGCTTGGCCGGCATTGGCGGCAACACCACCGGCGCCGGGTCCGGGCGAATCACAGGACCACTGCGGCTGCAGCTGCACATCGCCGCGGCGCAGAGCAGCAGCAAGATCACGTTCGGCACGTTTCGCATCGTTCAAGGCCTCTTGGTATCGGGTGTCGTTGTCGCGCCGGCTGGCGGCCAGCGTTTGGGAGGCAGCCTTGGCCTTGGCGGCCACCGCGGCGCTCGCCTCGGCCAGGCGCTGGAGTGTCGCGGCGTGGGTGGCGTTGTCGGTTGCTCGCGCCGCAACCTCAGCCGCGTACTCACCCTTCCAGTGGCCGGCGCCCCAGCGGTAGCCCAGCACCAACAGCAGGATGGCCAGCAGTGCAATCAGGCCCCAGCGGATCAGGTCGGCATAGGGCCGCAGCGGATCTAGGTTGATCACTGCCGCCCCTCGCACATCGCCCGCTCGTCGGCCCGGCGCAGGACCAGGCCCCGCAGTTCGCGGCCGCCGGCATTCTTCCAGCGGTCCAGCTCAGCACATGCACCGGGCCAGTCGTTGGCCAAGGCCAGCCGCTGCAGGGTCGAGCCGCAGACGACCTTCGGGCCGAGATTAAAGGCCGCGGAGGTGAGCGCCGCTTCGACGTGGACGAACTTGGGCATCGGCAAGCAGCGGTTCACCGCGGCGTTGGCGATCGCGATATCGGCCTGCAGCAACTGCTCGCACTCGGCCTTGGTGTAGCGCTTGCCCGGCACGATGTCGGAACCGGTGTGGCCATAGCAGACCGTCAGGACGCCAACGGTGTCGCGGTAGGGCTCGTAACGCACGCCCTCCCACTTCGCGATCAGTGGCGCGGCCAGAGCGGCAACGGCAATCGACACCGCGGCGGCGATGCTGAGCACACCGCGCGAAGCCGCACCACGCTGGCGCTGCCGGTAGTCGGCCATGCGCGCCTCATGCTCAGCCGTCTCGCGCTTGTCCTTGCGGCGGTTGAAATACCACTGCATCAGCAGGCCGGCGATCACGCCGATCACGCCCACGAACGCTGCGATGTCGTTGGCTGACAGGCCGCCCAAGAAGGCGGCGCCGCCGCTGGTATAGGTGATCCCCTTGGCCACGCCAGCCATGGTGATTTCGGTCTGCTCGTTCATGCGGTAATCCCCCCGCAAAA
>NZ_LLXS01000063.1:0-890 GCF_001431585.1 Stenotrophomonas pictorum JCM 9942
GCGATCCTGGTGTGCTCGGCCGCTGACGGCCCGATGCCGCAGACCCGTGAGCACATCCTGCTGTCGCGTCAGGTCGGCGTGCCGTACATCGTCGTGTTCCTGAACAAGGCCGACATGGTGGACGATGCCGAGCTGCTGGAACTGGTCGAAATGGAAGTGCGCGAGCTGCTGTCCAAGTACGACTTCCCGGGCGATGACACCCCGATCGTGTCCGGTTCGGCCCGTCTGGCGCTGGAAGGCGACCAGTCCGAGATCGGTGTGCCGGCCATCCTGAAGCTGGTCGATGCACTGGACAGCTGGATCCCGACCCCGGAGCGTGACGTCGACAAGCCGTTCCTGATGCCGGTGGAAGACGTGTTCTCGATCTCGGGCCGCGGCACCGTGGTGACCGGTCGTATCGAGCGTGGCGTGATCAAGGTGGGTGAGGAAATCGAGATCGTCGGTATCCGTCCGACCGTCAAGACCACCGTCACCGGCGTGGAAATGTTCCGCAAGCTGCTGGACCAGGGTCAGGCAGGTGACAACGCCGGTCTGCTGCTGCGTGGCACCAAGCGTGATGACGTCGAGCGTGGCCAGGTGCTGGCCAAGCCGGGTTCGATCACCCCGCACACCCAGTTCGAAGCCGAAGTGTACGTGCTGTCGAAGGACGAGGGTGGCCGTCATACCCCGTTCTTCAAGGGCTATCGTCCGCAGTTCTACTTCCGTACCACCGACATCACCGGCGCTTGCGAGCTGCCGGAAGGCGTCGAGATGGTGATGCCGGGTGACAACGTGAAGATGTCCGTCACCCTGATCAACCCGGTGGCCATGGACGAAGGTCTGCGCTTCGCGATTCGCGAAGGCGGCCGTACCGTCGGCGCCGGCGTGGTCTCCAAGATCACCAAGTAATA
>NZ_LLXS01000064.1:0-3933 GCF_001431585.1 Stenotrophomonas pictorum JCM 9942
TGGCGAATATGCCATGATTCCGGGGGGTGAACTCTCAGCCAGAGCAGTTATAAGCGGCTTTGATTACCCGGTGAAGTCTCCGCTTCCGCGAGACAAATTGCAGGACTGGGAGTTTGGAGGGATCGCGCTTAATGACGCCTCCAAGGGGCTGCTCGTAAAAGTTTGGCGAGCCTTCGCGGTGGATGATCACGAAGCGGCGACGGTGCGTGTATTCGTGGAGGCGCAAGGTGTGGCGCCGACGTTGCTATTCAGTGCGCCTGGCATTACGGAAATTGCACTGTCTTTCGATCAGAACATGAATCCATTCGTGGCCTATACGCAAGGGGCTGACGCGAAGTTCTACTGGTACGACTCGACGGTTCCGGGGATGATTCACAGTCAGCTACCATCCGGTTGCCGGACGCTGCGATGTACGATGGATGAGCGTCGCGTCGGATTTTCAGCCGACAGCGATATTCTGCTGTGCTACATCCGTTCCGGTAATTTTTGCATCCGGTATCAGCGTGAGCGGTATCAGACAGAGCATGTGCTGAGGAGCGGAGTGGGGGCAAGCTGCGAACTTGTGTCGATGGCCCGTAACACTGGTAGCCGCGTGCAGTGGCGATTCCGCAACTACGCGCGGACAGATGACCCTGGTGCACTGATTCAAGCGGAGCCATTTCTTTCTGATGTAGTTACTGACCTTTTGCTCAGGTCCGGCGTTTCACTGGAGAATGTTGACGTTTTAGATCTGTTCGAGAATATCTCCGGATACAAGGTGGCCACCCCGGGTGGCGCCGACGCTATGATCCAGCCGTTGCGGCAGGCCTACTTTTTCGACTCCGCCGAGTACGACCGCAAGCTGCGGTTCGTGAAACGCGGCCGGCGTGCACCGGTCGCGACGATCACCGATGCCGACTTGGTCGAGCGCGATGGCTCCCTGATGGAGTTGGACCGCGTGCAGGAGGCCGAGCTGCTGCGCAAGGTCAATGTGATCAGCATCGACGCGGCGGCTGGCTACACCGCGACCAAGCAGACAGCCGAGCGCCGCAGCGGCACGGTCAAGGCCACCGGCGAAAGCAGCATCGAAGTGCCGCTCACAATGTCGGCAGATCAAGCGGCTACGGTGGCGCTGCGCCGCATGAAGGTCGCTTGGGGCGAGCTGCACAAGGCCGGGTTCCACCTTGGAATTGCCTGGACGGCGCTGACGCCGACTGATGTCATCGAGTACACGGACAAGCGCGGGCGCAAGATGCGGATCCGGGTTGTGCAGGTCGAAGAGGATTCCGGGGTGCTGGAGTTCGAGGCCTGCGATGACGCGCCATGGGCCTACGATTCGGAAGCTGCTGGCGTTGTCGTGCCGCCGCCGATCAGCACCACCCCGGGGCTGGTCGGCGACACGATCGTCGCCGTGCTGAATATCCCGATCCTGCGCGACCAGGACGACGAGCTCGGCTGGTACGTCGGCGCTCGCGGCACGGAGGCCGGCTGGCGCGGCGGGCAGTTGCAGCTGAGCACGGACGGTGGGGCCACGATCTCGGCCGCGCTGGATATTGCAGGGCCGTCTGTCATCGGCACCACGCTGACCCCGCTGGCGACCGAAATCGGCGGCGAGTACCTGAGCCGGCAAGCCCTTCAGGTGAATCTGCCGGAACAGCCCGAGTCGATCTCGATGGACACCCTGCTGCGGTACTCGAATCGGGCGGCCGTGCAGCGCGCCGATGGCAGCTGGGAGATCCTGCAGTACCAAGCCGTCACGCCGCTTGGCGGTACGCTGTACGCGCTGTCCGGGCTGATCCGTGGCCGCTATGCCACCGCTCCTGCAGCTATCCCGGCCGGCGCCGCGGTGGTCCTGATCGACGATTCGCTCACGTTCGTGCAGCTGCAACAGTGGATGGTCGGCACGACGCTGAGCGTGCGCGGTATCAGCGCAGGGCAAGACGAGGACGATGTCGCGTGGGTGCCGCTGTCCCTGGACAAACCGGCCAGCCAGCAGGAATGGCCAGTGCACCACGTGCGCGCCGAGCGCGACGGATCCGATGCGGTGACAGTGTCGTGGATCGGCCGGGCGCGACTGGGCGTCGAGAATGCTCCGCGGCAGAGTAAGTATTTCACCGGCTACCGGGTCAGCTACAGCGACGGCTTCACCGCTGACACGACCGAAACCAGCCACACGCGTGCAAGCGTGCCGGCCGGCGCCACCGTGCAGGTCGCGGCCATCAATTCAATCACCGGGCCTGGCCCGGCCAGCGAGGCAACCCCAACATGACCACCCCGAACCTTGGCCTGGAAACCGTGCCGGCCAACTCCCTGCAGCCGTCCGTCCCGATCAACGACGCCCTGCAGGTCATCGATGCACTGCTGCAGTTGGCCGTCGAAGACAAGGATCTGTCCGCGCCGCCGGCCACGGTTCCGGGGGATGTCGGCAAGCGCTGGATCGTCGGCGCGGCACCGACGGGTGCCTGGGGCGGCAAAGCGGGGCAGATCGCCCTGTGTACCGGTGCCGGCCTGTGGCGGTTCATCCCGGCCCGCGCTGGCTTCCGGGCGTTCGTCATCGATGAGGGGATCGACTACCGGTTCAGCGCTGGCGCTTGGGCACCAATCTGATCAGTACCCGCAGAACGCCGCCCAAGCCTCCATCATCTCCCGTCTGCGCTCGAGCATCGTCCCGCGCTTGTAGGCGGCCTTGGACTTGTCCTTGATCGTGTGCGCCAGCGCCGCTTCGGACAGATCGTCCGGGTAGCCGCCGACTTCATCGGCCCAGGTCTTGAACGTGGTCCGGAAGCCGTGGACGGTCACGTGTCCATAGCCCATGCGATTCAGCAGGGCCAACATGGCGTTCTCTGACAGCTGCTCCCCGGTGACGTCATTCGGGAACAGAAGGGCGCGGTCGCGACGCTGCAGCGCCAGCTCCTGGGCTGCCTGCGGAAGGGGGACGACATGCTCCTTCTTGGCCTTCATCCGGCTACCCGGTACCGTCCAGTTGATGCACTGTGCGTCCAGCTCCGCCGGCGCCGCGCCGGTGGTCATCCCCGTGCGGGCGGCCGTCAGGATGGTGAACTCCAGGGCGCGCGCTGCCTCTCCGACCCGATTACGCAGCTTCTCCATGAACTCTGTCATCTCGCCATAGGGAAGGGAGGGGAAGTTCTCGACCTTCGTCACGGTCGTTGGCTTCGGCAGAATCACGGACAGATGCCCCTTCCACCGAGCCGGGTTCTCGCCGGCCCGGTGCTTCTGAACCGTCACGGAATCCAGAATGCACTCGATCCGCTGGCGCACCCGGGTGGCTGTCTCGGTCTTGCTGGCCCAGATCGGTCGCAGGACGGCGAGCACGTCCTCGGTATCGATCCGGTCCACGCGCTTGGCTCCGATGATCGGCTTGGCGTAGGTCTCCAAGGTGTTGGTCCACTGGTCGGCGTGCTTTGCGTTCTTCCAGCCGGCCCGGCGCTCTGCGATGTATGCCTCAGCCGCCGCCCAGAATGTCGGGGTTGCCGCTGCGATTGCCCTGGCCTGCCTGCGGCTGGCCAGCGGGTCATGTCCCGCGAGCAACATCTTCCGCGCAGCCAGCGCGGCCTCCCTGGCCTCGGCCAGCGATGTAGTATGGAGCGGGCCCAGCCCCATCTCTGGCCGCTTGCCTTCGAACCGGTACCGGAAGATCCAGCTCTTGGCGCCGGTGGCCGTCACTTGCAGGTACAGCCCACCGCCGTCAGGGTAGTACCCCGGCTCATTGGCCGTTGCGACACGCCTCGCCGATAGCTTGTTCAACTGCATTCCCATACCTTGCACCCTTCTCCATACCCGCCCAGCTACCCGCCCGGCAGGCGGGGATTGACGCGTATTCCTGCGGAACGCTGCGGAGTGTGAAACCCTTACGGCTCATGGCTTGAGACTGGTTTCACGGACATTGACGGAGGGTGCTGGATTGGGCGGAGGAAGACCCCCTCTCCGCCAGAT
>NZ_LLXS01000065.1:0-11862 GCF_001431585.1 Stenotrophomonas pictorum JCM 9942
CTCGATGATCTGGCTGTCGGTGAATCGGGACTTCTTCATGGTAGAAATTTTCCTTCGAAAACTTCTACTTCTCACTGCGCTGGTTTTGCGGGGGGATTACCATGTACTCGTGGGTCTTCTGCTCTTTCGGATTAGTAAAAAACTCCGCCGTAGGGCCACTCTCAATGAGCTGTCCCATGTGCATGAATGCCGTCCTGTCCGAGATCCGCGCAGCCTGCTGCATGTTGTGGGTAACAATGACGATGGTGTACTGCGCACGCAACTCGTCGATCAGCTCTTCAATCCGCGCAGTTGCAATGGGATCGAGTGCAGATGTGGGTTCATCAAAGAGAATGATCTCGGGGTTGGGCGCCAGCGCCCTGGCTATGCACAGACGCTGCTGCTGACCGCCGGACAACTCGAATGCTGACTTACCCAGCCTGTCCTTCACCTCATCCCAGAGGGCCGCTCCGCGCAATGCGCGTTCGACATGCTCAGTGACAACTGATTTGTTGCGCACACCGCGAATCATGATCCCTGAGGCCACGTTGTCAAAGATCGATTTCGGGAACGGATTTGGCTTCTGAAAAACCATGCCAATGCGCAGCCTCACGCGCATCGGGTCCACATCCGGCCCTACGATATTCAGGTTCTCCGGCATGAGGGTGATCGCGCCGGAGTACCGGTTGTTCGGATACAGGTCATGCATCCGGTTGAAGCAGCGCAGTAGCGTACTTTTGCCGCAGCCCGAGGGGCCGATCAGCGCAGTGACCTGATTGCTGCCGATCGACAGGTTGATGTCCTTCAGCGCGTGGAACTTGTCGTAATGGAAGTCAAGCCCACGAACCTCAGCACGCACCGTCGCATCGTGCGCGGGGGTTGAGGTGCGTTCGGCCACGGGAACCGGAATTGAGATGGTCGAGTGATTCATGTTGTCTCCGTGGATCACCGCAGGCGGCGGCGAAGGCGGTATCGCAGCCAGATTGCAAAGCCGTTCATCAGCAGGGTCATACCCAGCAGCACCAGCCCGGCGGCAGCTGCATTCACGTGAAAGCCAGCCTGCGGTCGCGACACCCAGTTGAACATCTGGATGGGCATCACGGTGAAGGGGGAGCTGAGCCATTCAAAACTGATGAAGGGAGCAGATGCCTGGATTGGTGATGGCGGCAGGAAGGCAATGAAGGTCAGTGCGCCGATGGTGATGATCGGCGCGGTTTCGCCAATGGCCCGCGACATGCCCACGATGGCGCCAGTCAGGATTCCCGGACGCGCGGCGGGAAGTAGAAAGATGCTGACGGTCTGCCACTGATCTGCCCCCAGCCCGAAAGCAGCCTCGCGGATGTCTTGAGGAATGGCGCGCAGTGACTCGCGGGTCGCGACAATGATGATGGGCAGGATCAGCAGAGCAAGCGTCATGCCCGCGACCAGGATCGTTTGGCCGAGCCCGAACATTTGGACGAAGAGGCCCAGTGCCAGCAGTCCGAAAATGATCGAAGGAACGCCAGCAAGGTTGGTGACATTGACCTCAATAAAGTCGGTGACCCAGTGCTTCGGGGCGTATTCCTCAAGATAGACGCCTGCGGCGACCCCCACCGGCACGGCAAGGACCCCGGTCACCAGCATGACAAGGCAAGTACCGATCCAAGCCGAGAGAATACCGGCAGACTCAGGTCGGCGAGAGGGGAAGTTGGTGAAAAAGTCTGGAGTGAGTCTGGCCGCGCCGTCGACTACGAAGTCGGCTACAAGCGCCATCAGAATGGTCAGGGTCAGGAACAGTACCAGCAGCCCGAGCACGGTGAAGCACAAGTCTGAAACTCGTGCGCGCCGTGTAATTGCAGCATCGTCAAGGCCCATGGGCTCGATGTGGTCGCGCATCAGTAGGCCTCCCGGTAGCGCTTGCGGAGCCAGAAGGCGAAGAGGTTGAAACTGAACGTAAGTGCGAAAAGCGTCAGTCCGGCGGCGAAGATGGTCTGATAGGCAATCGACTCATGTGGAAGATCGCCCATGCTCAACTGCACGATGTATGAGGTGATAGTTGCTGCACCCTCGAGCGGATTGGTCGCTATCCTGGCCTGCTGGCCGGCAGCGATAGCCACTACCATAGTCTCGCCGACCGCGCGCGACATTCCGAGCAGGTAAGCGGCGGTGACGCCCGAGAGCGCAGCTGGCGTCACCACCTTCAATCCGGTCTGAAGGCGGGTGAATCCGAGTGCGTATGCCCCCTCACGCAGCGAATCAGGCACGGCGCGCATAGCGTCTTCGCTCATGGATACGATGTAGGGCAAGATCATGATGCCGATGACCACCCCAGACACGAGCAGGTTGAAGCGTGCCAGACCCGGGATGAAGGATTGAAAGATGGGCGTCAAGAACAGCAGAGCGAAGTACCCAAAAGCGACCGTTGGTACGCCTGCAATGAGCTCGAGGAACGGCTTTACCACTTCGCGGAGTCTGGGCTTGGCGAACTCGCTGAGATACAACGCGAGAATCGTGCCGGCAGGCACGGCAACAACCAAGGCAATGGCCGTGGTCATCAGCGTACCCGACAGTAGTGTCATGATCCCGAAGTGCTTCTCTTCGAAGACGGGCGTCCACTGCGTATCGGTCAGGAAGTCCACGACGGACACCTGGGTGAAGAACTTCAAGCTCTCACTGAGTAGGACGTAGAGGATGCCGAAGGTGACCAGAACTGATAGCGCCGCTGCGACAAACAATACCAGGCGAATGCGTGTGTCGATGGCATGTCGGCGGCGCAAAAATGCGTCGCTTGGCTGAAGCGGGACAGGACCCACATCGAGGAAGGAACTACTACTTTTCATCAGACGGCCTCAGCCGGCGCGCACATCGCTGTGCGCGCCGACCATGATTGTCAGTAAACCAGCTTCTCTTTCAGCAGCTCGTCGATGGAAACGCCAATCTTCGAGCCAGTGAAGCCGGTGCCAATCTCCCGCTTTGCAAAGCGCTCGCGCATTGCGGCCAACGCGTTCTCCGGTAGCGGTACATAGCCCACCTCCTGCACCAATCCTTCGGAGTGCTTGGAGTCCAGATAGAACTCGACAAAGCGCGCGACTTCGGGCTTGGTTTCGGCGGCCTTCTTGCTTACGTAGATGAAGATCGGGCGCGACAGAGGCTGATACTGGCCAGAGCGTGCGGTTTCCACGCTGGGCGCGACCGCTTGGGCTGCGGCGTTGGTCTTGATGCCTACTGCCTTGAGCTTGCCGGCGTTTTCCTCGTAGTAGGCCAGACCGAAGAACCCCAGTGCATTGGCATCACCCGAGACTCCCTGCACCAGCACGTTGTCGTCCTCGGAGGCCGTGTAATCGCCGCGACTGGAGTGCTCCTTGCCAACGATGGCGGCGGTGAAATAGTCGTAGGTTCCCGAATCGGTACCTGCACCGTAGAGGACCAGCGGCTTGTCCGGGAAGCTCGGACGAATCTGGTTCCAGTTGGTGATCTTGCCCTGTGCTTCAGGCACCCACATGGCCTTCAGTTCGTCGACGGTGAGGTCATTGGCCCAGGTGTTCTGTGGGTTGACCACGACTGTCAAAGCGTCCATCGCGACTGGAAGCTCGATGTACTCCACGCCAGCGGCCTTGCAGGCTTCCTTCTCCTCACCCTTGATCGGGCGCGACGCATTGGAGATGTCGGTTTCACCGCGACAGAACTTCTTGAAGCCGCCACCGGTTCCTGACATGCCGACCGTTACGTTGATGCCGGCATTTTCTTTCTGGAACTCTTCGGCCATCGCTTCGGTGACGGGAAACACGGTCGACGAACCGTCCGTGCTCACCATGCCGCTGATCTCGGCTGTTTTGCCCGCCGCGGAATTGCCGTTCTGCTCCGAAGCGGCCGGCGTATTGGAGGGCGAGCACGCGACGATGGAGAGCGTGGCTGCCGCAAGAAGAGTGAGACGTAGATACATTGAGAATCTCCTATGTTCGGATGTTCTTGGGTGCTATTGGTATTTGCCCACCGAGCTCCCCAGCTGGATGGGGCAGGACTATTTGAAAAGTCTGGGCGGAGCCGGCACCTCCGCCACACAGTCGCAGGCAGGATCGGTCGGGTGCGGCTGAAGGCACAGCTCAGACCGTCCGCCGCAGCAGTCGTCGAGCAGGAATCCCAACAGCCCATGCATTCCGTCCAGGCAGGCGCGGTAGCGCACGAACCGCCCTTCGCGGGTTCCGCAGATCAACCCGCCGCGACTAAGCACTGCTAAGTGGTTGGAAAGCGTGTTGTGGCGCATCCCCATCATGTCGGTCAGGACTCCGGCCGTGAGGCCTTCCGGCTCGTGGTTCACCAGCGTGCGGAAAATCACCAGGCGCGCCCCATTGCTGAGTGCCGAAAGGGCATCCAATGCGTGGTCGATGGACATCGACGCGCTCAAGGAGCGTCGCTCGAAGTAATCGAAGTCCAGAACACGTTGGGGTTGGGCCATGGAGATTCTCCCGTTGCATATGTCGATATGTCGAGATATGTCGACAGATTGAGATGCTCCCCCTTCTGTATGACAACCTGATGACAGGTGGCTATTCAGATGACGATTCAAGAGGCCTCCAAAGCAAAAGTCCCGCCAGAGCGGGACTTTGTTGGGATACTGGCACCCCAGCGGATGTTCTTTGCCGACTAGCCACACGCAGCTGCGCAACAGGCTGTAACTTGTCTCACTACCTCCCGCGCATAACGGGTCACGCCGATCAGCGTGGCTGACGCGGCACCATTCCAGTCGCCATAGCCCAGCAGCCAGACCGATGGCTCTGCGATCGAACGAACCTTGGTGTCATCCACGTCGATCCGACCTTGGGCGTTGACCAGACCCAGTCCTTCCAGGTGCGACAAGGCCGGCCGGAAGCCGGTGCACCAGATCACCGCGTCGAAGTTGCGTTCGCTGCCATCTGCCCACTGCATGCCGGTGGCGGTGAAACGGACGGGTGGCGTCATGGAAACCAGTACACCGCGGCGCCGTGCGTCCACCACCGGCGGCACCATGACGATGTCGCCAAAACCACCCTCTGGAACATTCGGCTCGCGTCCTTCCTGCTGAGCCCTCCACTTCTCGGTTGCGCGTGCGAATAGAACGCGCCCGTCCACATCGTCGGCGAGAAAGGCTGGCTCCCGCTGGGTGATCCAGGTGGTCTCGGCCACCTTGGATACCTCGGCCAGAATCTGTGCGCCTGAGTTGCCGCCACCGATGATGGCCACGCGCGTTCCGGCGAAGGGTTCGGGATGGCTGTAGTGGGCCGAGTGCAGCTGCACACCGCCGAATGCGTCCAAACCTTCATAGCCGGGCGTGTAGGGACGCCGCCAGGTACCTGTGGCGCTAATCACTGCGCGTGTGTGCCACTGTCGGCCGTCATCTGCTTCCACCAGCAGCCGTTTCCCCGAACGGCTGATGCGTTCCACCTGCACGGGACGGATGACCGGCAGCGCATATTTGTGCTCGTAGCACGCGAGGTAGTCCAGTACTTCCGCCTGCGACGGGTACGGTTCCCGAGTGGCAGGCATCGGCCAACCGGGAATCGAGCTCCAGCCCGCCGGCGAGAACAGATGCAAGGATTCCCACGCATGCTGCCACGCCCCGCCAGGAGACGTTTCGGCATCAAGAATCACATAGGACAGCCCGCTGCGACGCAGGAAGTAACCGGCCGCCAGCCCGGCCTGACCGCCTCCAATTACCACCACATCGATGCTGTCCATCTGGACTTCCTCGCGCTGCAGCACTCAGGCGGCGTTCTTGTGCTGCTGGTCGGAGATATTGAGTGCATCCAAGTAACGCTCGGCGTCCAGCGCGGCCATGCAGCCGAAGCCGGCCGAGGTGATCGCTTGGCGGTAGTGCTGGTCGGCCACATCGCCGGCGGCGAACACGCCTTCCACCGAGGTCTGGGTCGCATTGCCGCCAAGGCCCGAGCGGATGTCCAGGTAGCCGTTGTTCATCGCCAACTGGCCGTCGAACAGCTGGGTGTTCGGGTGGTGGCCGATGGCCACGAAGAACCCGTGTGCATCGAGGTCGCGGGTACTGCCGTCTAGGGTCGACTTCACGCGCACGCCGGTCACGCCGGCCTCGTTGCCCAGCACTTCCTCCACCTGGTGGTGCCAGACGGTTTCGATCTTGCCGGCTTCAACCTTGGCGAATAGCTTGTCCTGCATGATCTTTTCCGCCTTCAGGGTGTCGCGGCGATGGATCAGGTAGACCTTGCGGGCGATGTTGGACAGGTACAGCGCTTCTTCCACGGCGGTGTTGCCGCCGCCCACCACTACCACGTCCTGGTCACGGTAGAAGAAGCCGTCGCAGGTGGCGCAGGCGGAAACGCCGCGGCCCTTGAATTGATCTTCGGTCGGGATGCCCAGGTACTTGGCGGTGGCGCCAGTGGCGATGATCAGCGCGTCGCAGGTGTACTCGGCGCTGTCGCCGATCAGCCTGAACGGGCGCTGGGACAGGTCGGCAGTGTGGATGTGGTCGAAGATGACCTCGGTCTTGAAGCGCTCGGCATGCGCCTGCATGCGAGTCATCAGGTCCGGGCCCATCAGCCCATGGGCATCACCCGGCCAGTTGTCCACTTCCGTGGTGGTCATCAGCTGCCCCCCCTGTTGCAGGCCGGTGATCACCACCGGCTTGAGGTTGGCGCGGGCGGCGTAGACGGCGGCGGTCCAGCCGGCCGGGCCGGAACCAAGGATCAGCAATGGAATGTGTCGGGTGGTGCTCATGGCTCAGCGGCTCCGTGCATCGGCAGGAAAGTAGCGTTTGCCCAGCCGCAAGGCGACGTGGACCAGCAGGATCAGCACCGGCACTTCCACGAGTGGGCCGATGACAGCGGCGAATGCGACCGGCGAGGCCAGGCCGAAAGCCGCGATGGCCACGGCGATCGCCAGTTCGAAGTTGTTGCCTGCTGCAGTGAACGCGATCGCGGTGGTGCGGGGGTAGTCTTTGGCGATCAGCTTGCCCATGAAGAAGCTGATGACGAACTGGATGATGAAGTACAGCGTCAGCGGAATCGCGATGCGTACTGCGTCCATCGGAATTCGCAGCACGTCGCCGCCCTTCAGACTGAACATCGCCACGATAGTAAACAGCAATGCGGCAAGGGTTATCGGACTGATTGCAGGCAGGAATTTCTCTTCATACCAGCGCACACCCTTACGCGCCTTCAGCCATCGACTGGTGAGGAAACCGGCCAGGAACGGGATGCCAAGGTAGATCAGAACAGCCTCGGCGATGGTCCAGAAACTAACATCGATGACGCTGCCCTGCAGACCGAACACCGGCGGCAACCAAGACAGGAAGAACCACGCGTAGAGGCTGAACAGCGCGATCTGGAAGATCGAGTTGAATGCCACCAGTCCAGCAACATACTGGGCGTCGCCACGGGCGAGTTGGTTCCACACCAGCACCATCGCGATGCAGCGGGCCAGCCCGATCAGGATCAGGCCGGTCATGTATTCGGGGTAGTCGCGCAGGAACAGCACGGCCAGGCCGAACATCAGGAACGGGCCGATGATCCAGTTCTGCAGCAGCGAGAGCATCAACACGCGCTTGTCAGCGAAAACCCGCGGCAGTTCTTCGTACTTCACCTTGGCCAGCGGCGGATACATCATCAGGATCAGGCCGATTGCGATCGGGATGTTGGTCGACCCTATGGAGAGGCTGTTCAACGCGCTGGGCGCGCCCTCGAACAACGCCCCCAGGCCGACGCCCAGCGCCATGGCGGCGAAGATCCAGAGCGTGAGGTACCGGTCCAGGAAGGACAGGCGGGAGGTATCAGTGGTCATGGCATTTTCCGGAAAGACGGTCAGTTGATCTGCGCGATCGGCTCGAGCTGGGCCTTGAGCGCGTCGCGGTCGTCCCATGCGTTGTCGGGGATGTCGAGGAAAGCCTTCAGGCGCGCCTTGATGATCTGATGCGCGCGATCGAAGGCTTCGGCCTTCTGTTCGTCCGAGCCTTCAACACCGGCCGGATCGAACAGGCCCCAATGCACCCGCACAAAGTCGCCAAACACCACCGGGCAAGCCTCGGCCGCCGCGCTGTCGCAGACGGTGACGATCAGATCCATCGGGGCGGCATCAGCTTCGGCGAACTCGTCCCACGACTTGCTGCGCAGGCCGTCCACCGGGAAGCCCTCGCGCTGCAGCTGGGCGATCGCGAACGGGTTGACACGACCGGCTGGTTGGCTGCCCGCGCTGAAGGACTCGTAGCGGCCTTCGCCCCATTTTTTCAGGGTCGATTCGGCCAACACGCTCCGAGCGGAATTACCGGTACACAAGAACAAGACGCGACGGGTCATTTGAGCGATCTCTAAGGTAGGGTTGGTCAGCAGCCAGCGGGGCGTTCGCAGGACTGTTCGTCGGCACAGCAGTTTTCGGTGAGGTAGGCCAGCAGCTCGTTCATCGCCACAAACTCGGCCCGGTAGCAGATGGTCCGGCCACGTTGCTCGGCGCTGATCAGGCCGGCAGCCAGCAGTTCCTTCAGATGGAAGGAAAGTGTGGCGCCAGGCAAGGCGAGCGCTTGGGCGATGTCGCCGGCCAGCTTGCCGCCGCTGCCGGCCTGCACCAGCAGGCGGAAGATCGACAGGCGGGTGGCATGGCCCAGGGCAGCAAGAGCGTGGGTTGCGTTTTTATGTTCCATGATTCTAGAATATTCGAATCGAATTGGCAGGACAACCCCCATGCAGCAGATTCCCAACGTGGTTCCGGGCGCCTTGGACATTCCTACGGCCGCCAAGCTCAGTGATCCGGGCGAGCAGCAGCATCGCCCGCGCATCCTGATCTTGTACGGGTCGCTGCGCCCGCAGTCGTTCAGCCGCAAGCTGGCGCTGGAGGCGCAGCGGCTACTGGAACAGCTCGGAGCGGAAACCCGCTTGTTCGACCCGCATGAGCTGCCGATGCTGGACTCGGTGCCAGCTACCCACCCCAAGGTTCAGGAGCTGCGCCAGGCCTCACTGTGGTCCGAAGGCCACGTGTGGGTCAGCCCCGAACGCCACGGCACCCTTACCGCTGTATTCAAGAACCAGATCGACTGGCTGCCGCTGGAAGAAGGCAGCGTTCGACCCACCCAAGGCCGCACGCTGGCAGTGATGCAGGTCTGCGGCGGCTCGCAGTCCTTCAACGTGGTCAACACGCTGCGCGTGCTCGGCCGCTGGATGCGGATGGTGACGATCCCCAACCAATCGTCGGTCGCCAAAGCCTGGCAGGAGTTCGATGACGACGGGCGTATGAAGCCATCGGCGTACTACGATCGGGTGGTGGACGTGATGGAGGAACTGGTCAAGTTCACTCTGCTGGTGCGCGGGCGCAGCGACTACCTGGTGGATCGCTACAGCGAGCGCAAAGGCGCTGTTGAAGCGGCGGCGCTGGCAGCCGCCGCAGGCGTGCTGGAAGCCGCGTTGAACCAAGAGGAAAGCGCATGAACGCTGTCATTTACCACAATCCGAAGTGCGGCACCTCGCGGAACACTCTCGCCTTGATTCGACACGCCGGGATTGAGCCCGAGGTGATTGATTACCTGACCAACCCGCCTAGCCGAGTGCGTCTTATCGAGCTGATTTCCGGAGCTGGCTTGAAGGTGCGTGATGCGATCCGGCAGAAGGGCACGCCGCATGACGAGCTGGGGCTGGGCGATGCCGCACTCAGCGACGATGCCTTGCTCGATGCCATGCTAGCGCACCCGATACTGATCAATCGCCCATTCGTGCAAACGGAGGCGGGTATCCGTCTTTGCCGGCCATCAGAAGTCGTACTCGACATCCTTCCAGCGGTGGACAGGCCGTTTACCAAGGAAGATGGTGAGGTGGTGATCGATCAGGAGGGAAGGCGCGTGGTCTGACAGTTCACTCGGCGTAACACCTTGGGATCATATGCCGTGCCTGGCGCTAGCGGTAGCAAATATGAGCGAGACGCACACCTTCCTATGCTCTGCTCCGCTCGCCAACACTTCGCTCTAGACTTACAATATCGATTCTCTAACCTGATGATCCACCAGCGATGACTCCACCCTGACGCCTGATTGAAGAGCGATCCAGACAGTAACGTCTGGAAAGGGTGCCTGTTTCCTTCGTTTGGCGCGCACTGCCGTGCGCGGAGATCATTTTCTATGTCTGCAATCTATCCCCTGCGCCAGCAATGGCTCGGCAATATCCGTGGCGACTTACTGTCCGGCATCGTCGTTGCACTGGCCCTGATTCCCGAGGCCATCGCGTTTTCCATCATCGCCGGCGTCGACCCCAAAGTGGGCTTGTATGCCTCGTTCTGCATCGCAGTCATCACCGCCATCGCCGGTGGTCGCCCTGGCATGATCTCGGCCGCGACCGGCGCCATGGCCTTGTTGATGGTCACCCTGGTCAAGGATCATGGCATCCAGTACTTGTTCGCGGCGACGATCTTGGCAGGCGTGCTGCAAATGATTGCCGGTGCTATGCGACTGGGCTCGCTGATGCGCTTTGTATCACGCTCGGTGGTCACCGGCTTTGTCAACGCACTGGCTATCTTGATCTTCCTTGCACAGCTACCCGAGCTGATCGGAATGCCTTGGCCGGTCTACGCGATCTGTGCTGTGGGTTTGGCAATCATCTATCTATTGCCGCTGCTGACCAAGGCGATTCCTTCGCCCTTGGTGGCCATCGTCGTCTTGACAGCTGCCTCCATGTACTTCGGGTTTGAGGTGCGCACCGTCGGCGACATGGGCGAACTGCCGGACAGCCTTCCGGTATTTCTGATCCCCAACGTGCCGCTGACCTGGGAAACGCTGCAGATTCTGCTGCCGGTGTCGGCGACGTTGGCGGTGGTAGGCCTGCTGGAGTCGCTGATGACGGCGCAGATCGTGGAAGACATGACCGAGACGCCGAGCCAGAAGAATCGCGAATGTGCAGGCCAAGGGTTAGCCAACACCGTCACCGGGTTCTTCGGGGGCATGGCTGGCTGCGCCATGATCGGCCAGTCGGTGATCAATATCACATCGGGTGGCCGGGGCCGGCTTTCCTGCCTGGTCGCCGGCGTGGTCCTGCTTTTGCTGGTGGTGTACGGCTCGGGCCTGGTGAGTCAGATTCCGATGGCAGCATTGGTGGCGGTGATGATCATGGTCAGCATCGGTACCTTTAGCTGGCGCTCGCTGCGTGAGTTGGCCATCCATCCGAAGAGCTCGTCAGTGGTGATGATTGGCACCGTGATAGTCACCGTGGCTACACACGACCTGGCCAAGGGCGTCCTGACAGGCGTCGTCCTGTCAGCAGTGTTCTTCACCCGGAAGGTTGGCAAAATGCTCACCATCGAGATGACCCAGGTAGACGCAGAGTCAAGCGTCTATGTGGTCAAGGGACAGGTGTTCTTCGCCTCCGCTGGCCAGTTCGTGAGCGGCTTCAACTATCTAGATGTTCCCAAGGACGTCATCATCGATCTGAAAGATGCGCACTTCTGGGATCTGACCGCCGTGGACGCTCTGGACCGGGTGGTAATGAAGCTGCGTGAGCATGGCGCGATTGTCGAGGTCTATGGTCTCAACGACGCGAGTGAGACGCTGGTCGATCGCTTAGGCAAGCATCGAACGCCGGGCGCCACGCTATCGTCTGGCCATTGACCGGCAAATAGGTGGGTGCCGCTAGGCACCCACCTAGAACCTTGTGAGGCGCGGCGTCAACTTTTAGCAGCGACGACTAAGTCTCCACCTACGTGCCTGCGTAATATCAATGGCTTAGCGCAAATCTGGCCTTGTTCGTAATGATTCCCTGCCGAACCTCAAGCTGCGCAGCGTGGTCTGTTTGAAGCGGTCGATGGCAGCGAAGGTCCAGGCTTCAACGTGCGCGTACGGGATTGGAAGGGACGTCCGGGCTTGTGATCCCGCTTACTGGGAGGCCCGCGTCACCTGGTGTTGGTCCGCTTTCGGCCTATTCTGTTGAAAAA
>NZ_LLXS01000066.1:0-699 GCF_001431585.1 Stenotrophomonas pictorum JCM 9942
GCCCATGCCGCTGGCGCCGGTATCCACGGCAAACCGGAACGGCCCGCGGCCGTTGACGCCCACCGGAACGTAGATGCGGCCATCGATCACCTCGAACGGCACGCGCAGCTGCCAATCCGCCTCCGGCCTATCGGCCAGCGTGCAGGCGTCGGCAGCCAGCGCAGGGGCACCGGCGGACAGTGCCGCGCACAGCAAGGTTGCTGTCCCGATGGCGTGCCGGCCCCAACGCTTGCGTATCGATGCCGGCGATGACGCCAGCGACAGGGTCGGGAAGTGCCGCTTCATGGAGACATCCGTTGTGAGCAGAGGTGGGGCAACCTGTCACGGTGGTGGCCCCCTCGCCACCGGCATGCGACCGAGGGGCACAGCAACCGCCCAAGTGGGGAATACCGCGATGAAGCTTCTGAAGCGGCTACCACAGAGGGGCTGTCTGCGCACCGGCCGACACCGGGGACACGGGCATCGACCGGACATCCTGACGGGCAGGGAGGGGGCGGCTGTGGCGAATGTGCCGCGCTCGGGCGAAGCGGGCATCCGCCCCTGCCTGGGAGGGACTACAGCCCCAATACCTCGGCAGCGAATGCCTGCGCCGAAAAAGTATTTCCGGGTGGACCGCAATAGCGGCCCGATTGCGTATCCAGCACGTAGCTGGCACTGGCAAGCAATGAACCGTCGCCTCGATCCTTGATCTCAATGGTT